>JAISKN010000278.1 GCA_031260925.1 Prevotellaceae bacterium
CTTTGCTGACTTGAACTTTGAGGAGTTGAAGTTTGCTGAGTTACTCCTTTCTGAATTGCAGATGTTTTTATCGTAATGCCGTATAATGATTTTTTAGAATAAATACTGTAACCTTCATTATTGTCATTGCCATAATTAAAGTTTAACTCGAAACTTAACAATTTATCAGAAGAGAGTGCTGTAAATTTTGCTTCAAGCGTGTTTCTTCCTTCTTATTTTGTTGTTTGGGGAGTTGTTTTTATTTCGACAGTAAAACCCATTTTTTTGAATAAATCCAGCCATTCAGAATAAGACAAATCCACATTAAAACCAAATTTATTTATCCATTCTTGCGGCATTTTGTCGTAACAAGTCATATATATTTGTTCATACACATTATCATTATTATGGTCCCAAAAATAAATAGTTTCAATACGGGAGACGTTAGAAGTCCCACTACTACCTTTTTCTACCTTATATCCCATTTGTTTTGCATCATTGGTAGTAGTTTGCCCCAATGTAACGCCATAAATTGGAAAAAACTGCTGTATTGAACTTTGCTGACTTGAACTTTGAGGAGTTGAAGTTTGTTGAGTTACTCCTTTCGGAGTTGCAGACATTTTGATATTGCACATTTCAATATAATCTGAATATGGCATATTGTCGCAGCCGTCATCAACTGCTTTGTTAAAGAAAAACAGAGCGGTTGAATAATCGCCGTTGTCATACGCCTCTTTTCCGTCTTTCCAACGCTGCTCGCATTGGATTTGCTTCTGAGACTTTTGCGTAGATTGCATAGGTTTCTCAGTGCTTGGTTGCGCAGGTTTAGGCTGTGCAGGTTTTGGTTTCGGCTGCTCTAATTGTGCAAAAGCAACCAATGCAGCAGCAATAAAAATTGCTGTAAAAAATATTCGTTTCATTTTGTTTGAGTTTTTTTATGGTTAATTAATAATTCTAATTATGGGTTGCATTCCTACGGAATGATTAGTTTCCCAACGCTAACGCATTGGGCTGAAATAAATTTGCCTTTCAGGCAACAGTCGTAAATTGCAATATTACCTGTTACCTATTACTTGTTACCTATTACTTGTTACCTATTACTTGTTACCTATTACTTGTTACCTATTACCTGTTCTTATGTTTTTAATAAGGTAATCAGGTTATGTAAGAAGTTATCTTACTGTTACTCAGGTTGTTTTGTTTATTTATCAGGTTAAAATCAGGTTTATTTTTCTAATAATTTTAATTTGCGAAAGTTGAATTAATAATGCGAATTACAGGTTGCATTCCTACGGAATGCGCTGAATATGTGATACTTGATTTCTACCGAGCGATTCATTCCTACGGAATGAAACTGATATTACATAGCAATCCATTAATTCCTACGGAATGAGACCGCGATTAGCAATCCGTTAATTATGCGAATCTGGGTTAAATTTTATATTTTGATGTTTTTTGTCCCGTTAGGGACAGAATATTGGTAGAAAATCCGTTTCCCCCTCTTTTTCGTGCCGTTAGGTCCGATATGTGTTAATTATTTTTTATATTCCGTCCCATACGGGACGGCGGTGGTGTGTGAAATGGCGTTTTCTACCAATATTTTGTGCCTAACGGCACATTTTCAACCCCTGATTTGCATTAATTTCTACGGAATGATGTTACATTTGCGCCGCAATCCGTTAGGATTGCATCGCTCGGTAGAAAAAAATACGAATATATATACCTGCATTCCGTTAGGAATGCAACCTTATAAAAGGTGTTAAGTAATTTTTTATGGATTGCTTCGAATTGCTTCGGAAATACCTCGCAATGACGACCTCGCAATGACGAAAGTCGTATAAGCAAAGGGAGTACGTCATTGCGAATATTTTAAGCGAAATGAAATGTAGCGAAAAATATGAAGCAATCCAGAAAAAAATATATTAAATTACCTAATTCCAAAAAAATTATTTATGTAATGCAACCTTGTCAAAGTTTTTGTCCTCAAAAGGTATGAATTTCATCATTTTCTTTTCAGGGACAGAATTTTGGCTTGGCACTTTTTCAGGAACAGAATAGACAGTGCCGTTTGCATTAAATGTCCTTTTACAAATCAGCCCGCCGTTTGTTCCGCTCGAATTGAAAGCCAGAGAAACAATTATGCAGTTGCCCGCAAGATTGGAATAATACCAAGTATAATCGGTTTTATTTTCTGTTTTCTTATAATCAGGGTCATTGCGTAATTCATATAAAGCAGCAGCCCAAAGAACATCAGGTTTATTCAGATTGTCTTGGTTTATCCAACAACTATTAACATAATAAGAACAATAACTGTTTTTAGTTATATTAAAATAGACTTTGCCTCCGCTAATTGTTCCCAAAGAGATAGTTGCATAGGGCTGCGAAGTTGAAGCAGATTTTGTAGAAATCGCTTTTTTTGTCAAACTGCCCTGTCTGCCCTGAGAATCATAAGCAACAGCACAAACTGTATAAGAAGTTGAAGCAGTTAGCCCATAATGAATTGTTGATTGGTAAGAATCTGTTTTATCCATTCTCAACCCATTATTTGTCAAATCTGATATAATTTGCGCATTAGTCATATTATTTAATTCAGTAGCGGTATAAGAACTTACATAATAATACTTTGTAGAAGAGTTTAAAGAATACCACACGCCTATACCGTCGCTTATGCTCATAATATCGCTTATGGTAACGGCAGCGTTGCTCACGCCGGGAGTAGTTTCTGTAATTCTCATTTGGACATCACAATTCACTGCGCCCCTTCGCAATACAATCGTTCCTGTTATGCCTGTAAAAACATCGTAGCCGTTTTTTACAAAATCAAGATTATAAAAACCAACCAGCAAATTATTTATCTGATAAAATCCATTATCATCTGACGTTGCATATTCCGTAAGCGTACCGTCTTCCGATATTGCTGTTACTGACACGCCGCTAATAGCAGTTCCATCACTATAATCGGTAATTTTACCGTTAATAGTGTGCGTATTTGTTATAGTGTCGGTACAGCCTGCCATTATAATACAGCAAAAAAGGCTGTAAATTAAATATTTATTTTTCATATTTTAAATTTTTTTTTAATGACCAAACATTATTGTTAAACTTGCTTTTATTCTGTTGTTTTGAAATGTTGAGAACGGAGAACCTACCGATTTATTCAACAAGCCTCTGCTTGTAGAAATATCAAAGAAATACCGCTGCAAATGAAACCCGCCGCCGTATCCGACAGAGATATTAAATCCGTGGTCATCATAAGAAATAGTATGAAATTCGTGCCAAATCCATTGAGAATCATATTCCCCATCATTTCTAATCTTTGACTTCATAGCCCAGTCAAAATTTGCGCCTCCGTGAAAAAATATTCCAAAAATGCCTTTTTTGTCAAAATCTATGCGGTAATTGAGATGTACAGGCAACATTAAATTATGTTCCCTAAATTTATAGTTAGTATTAGCAGCCGTAGCATTTTTGAAATAAAATTCATAAAACAGTCCCGTATGTAACCCTAATCCAAAAATTTTCGGTGCAAAATAGGGGTCAACGCGCAAGCCTGTTTGTACTCCGTGTACATAACTGCCCTGCTCAAAAAATCCCCAATGCAAATTGCTATTGGAGTATGACCAGTCTTTTTCTACATAGCCGAAAGTCCAGCCGACAACTCTGTATTTGCAGTTCCAAGTGTCGTCTTTAATACGGAAATAGTGTTCCCGTTTTGCCTGATTTATAGCAATTAACTTATATTTTCCGCCTGCTGAAATTTTTACAGAGCCGTTTCTCTCATAACTGCTTCTATTCTTATATGCTGTAAGCGATAATGTAGAGGATTTTTTTGTTGTACTCAACCAATCTGGTTTATCTTCAATAATCCAGTTTGGCGCATTTGTTTCAACAGTGATAACACCTCCGCTTTTTGCCTTGCCAGAACTTTTAAAATTAGCAGTTTCGGGCGATGTCGACAAATAGACAGGCACTCCGCTTTGGCTGACAGAAACAGTTTTTGACACTTCTCCCGCCCTGATGCTAAAACTTCCTGTTCTGCCGTCAATAGACAAATTGCTTGAACAGACCACAGAAACAGTATTGCCCGATTGTGAAACTGTACAGCCGACTGGCAACCTTTCAGATGTTATTTCATAACCGTCAGAGTTAGACGTATTTACAGTAATATCTTGCTTTCCGCCAGAATGAGTAAGAGTTACATAAGAGGAACTCAAAGAGAGCGAAACGCCGTCTTGAGTTGCTGTTATATTTTTAACAATATTGCCTGCAACAACTTTAAACTCAAAACTTCTTGATGACGCGCTTGTATTTGTCTCATACGAAATGCGCACAGATTTGCCGTCTTTGCTTACTTTGCACCAGGTCGAATATTCAGACTGAATTTTCCAATCATCTAAATTGGTTTCAATGGTAACATATTCGTTGCCGCTTGTCGATGAATGCGAAACTGAATTTGTGCTGGCTTTGATAAATGCCTCTGCTCCGCGTTGGGTAAAACTGATTTTTTTTGTTTTGTCCTTTGCTTTTACAGTAAAAGAAAAATATCTGTCCTTTGTACTTGTGTTTTCATTATATTGTACAAAAACGCAATCTTCGTCATATTTATTTACACCTTTCCAGATAGCAAGCCAATCGTAAGAAGACATATTTGTTATTTCCCAACTAACATTAGAGGAAACAACAAAATAACCGCCGTCGCTTTCAGAGATAACTGTATATTCAGTATCGCTCGGCGTTATTTCCAACCAAGTTTCAGGCTTCTTTGTTTTGCTGCCTTCATCAACTGGCGGTTTTTCTTTTTCCTTTGATGCAGGTTTTGCCTGACTGTTTCCGCCAATCTGCTGTCCTGCCGCTCTGTTGTCAATTATTTTGGGTATCTGTGCAGAAATATCCAACATAAACAGACAACAGAACAGCGAAACCGCTACCCTTTTTATTTTTACTTGCAGCCCCATACGCATTTGCCCCCCTGATAAACTTGTTTTGGATTTCCTTTTTTATCCGTTATTGTGCCGTCCCAAACATTGTTGTCTTTCCACGAGCCGTTATAAGAGTTGCCGTCGTCCCAAATGTAAATGCCCTTTCCTTGAAAAAAATCTCTGTGGAACTGTCCATCGTAAGTATCAGCAGTACCCTGGTAAGTAAGTTTTCCAGGTCCTTCCCGATAGCCGTTAAGAAATCTGCCTTCATAAGTACAAATACTTTCGTGCATAACAGGACAATCAGGCGGAGTTTCTACAATGACAGCAATAGTATCACCAGATTCTACAAAACTTTCTACAGAAACAACGTCTTCTTCTGAAATATATACATCTCCTGCATCATATACAGCCGAGCCTATGCCATTAGGGATTAATTCTCCTGTTTCGGTTCTTTTAACCGCGCCTGTATAGACAAAATGGCGTCCGTGCAGATAAAAATCCATCTCTGCTACGTCAGCAGGCGGAGGCGGAGGCGGCAATATTCTCTCTTTTCCAAATAAAACTATTGCGCCCACAGCAATAACTACCGCAGCGAGTAGAGAGCCTAATACTATCAGCAGTTTTTTTGATTTTTTGCCTTTGCCTCCAATCAAATGCTCTTCTGTTTGCTGTTTTATTACTTCTGCCGTTGGTCTGTCCCAAGTTTCTTTGGCAAGCATTTTGTAAATCAATTCTTTCAATGTTTTGGAGTATTTGCCTGTTATTTGCGGTATATCAGCACCGCCTTTCTGTGCCAGACCGCCAAGACCATTTGGGAAAGGCAACCGTCCTTCGAGCAGTTCGTACATTGTTGCGCCCAAAGCCCAAATATCGCTCGCCTTAACAGGTTTGTTGTCGGAACTGAAACGTTCAGGTCCCATATAATCAGGACTTCCGCCCGAAGCAGAGTCGGACACATTGATAGCCGATTTGCGCAAAGTGCTGCGCGCCTGCGTGCTGATGCCGAAGTCGGTTATCAGAAACTCGCCCTGACTGCTTATCAGAATATTGTCTGGCTTGATGTCCTGATGAATAACAGGCACTTCTCGGCTGTGCAGATATGCCAAACCCGCAGAAACATCGTGCAGCAACTGCCACGCAGCCTCTTCGGTAATTTCGCCGATAAAACGCTTTGCCGAGCCGCTTTCGCAGAACTGCATTACAAGATAGGGGCGATTTTCGTGTTCGTCGAAGTGCATCGGTTTCAGCAAATTGCTGTGATTGTAATTGACCAGCAATGAAAACTCGTTGCTGAACATTGTTACGCCCTCATCGTCTAATCCGCCGAGAGAGGCATAAATTTTCAAAGCCACTTCCATATCATTGGCTTTTGTGTCCCTTGCGAGCCACACTTCCGAAAAGCCGCCGCCGCCTATTCTGCGTACAAGTTCGTAGCGGTCATTGTGAAATTTATTATATTCTCTTAATTCCATAGTTAGTCCTCCTTAGTTTGGTTTGTTTGGTTTGGCATTTGGTTAATTCCACCACCACTTGGGGTAGGCGTAGTTGGAACAGGGTTCATTCCCTCTGGTATTACAGGTTTTGTTGTAGGTTTTGTTGCAGGTTTACTCTTTGCTGGTTTTGCGATTGTTAATACAGTATTTTCTTTACTAATATACGAAAGTTGTTGTCCTTCGGGTATTATAAATTCTTTGCCTGCACCTGTATGGTCTCTTACAAATCCCACCCAATAATCCGATGTAATAACAATAGTATCAAGTTTATTGTTTAGTTCTTGTAAAATTGCCATTGCCGTTGCACTCGAATTTACAACAGTAAATACAATAGTGTTTTCGGTGATGTGTATTGTACCTATCAAATTACCTTTGTTACCATTTACCTGCTTATCGTCTTTTTTATTTGCCTCTTTTCCAGTTTTTTCAGACACACTTTGAGGGTTATGTTTTTGCATAAATTCTTGCAAATCAGCAGGAGAAACTTCATTTTTCGACAGTTTTTCAAGCATTTGTTTAACCTCTTGGTCATTCGGCTTTTGCGACAGCAAATTTTTTAACTCTGCTTTTAATTTTTCAAATTTTTCTTTCTGCTCTGCAACAGCAGATTTTACTTTACCAAATTTGTTTATATATTCATCTTTCAATGTTTTGGTAAGTTTTTTGTTTATCAAACTGTCAATTTTGATACTGTCATTTTTCCAATTATTCCAATTAATTTGTGACAAATCATCGCTTTTATACTTTTCCAAAACAGTTCGAAGTTCTGTTACAGTTTTGTCTGACTTGAATAAATTTTTCCCTGCAACAAGCCAGCCGATTACGCCCAGCAGAACAACAATTACAACGGCAAGCCCAGCAATCAGCCATTTGTTTTTGCCTGCTTTCTGCTCAACAAAACCGCCTCCTGCGCCTGCCTCTGCATTTTTAGCGCCAGAAATCACCTGACACAAGGCAGTAGTAACGTTGTCGTGCCAATGCGCTGCGCGTGCGGCGTCCCAAAGGGCGTTGCGGCATTCTTCAAGGTTTTCGATGTTATTTGCGATTACTTCGGCAATTTCGCCGTCCCGCAATACTCCGCTCAATCCATCGCTGCAAAGCAGAATAATATCGCCGTTGCGCAAATCGTATTCTCTAATATCGGGTCTTGCCGTATGAGTAGGGTCGCCGAGGCTGCGGGTAATAATATTATTTTGCGGGTGGTCAAAAGCCAACTCATCGCTAAGTTTTCCCGCATCAATAAGTTCCTGTACATAACTGTGGTCTTTCGACAAATGTACAAGTCCGTCTGCGGTATTATAGCGGTATGCTCTACTGTCGCCGCACCAGCCTATGTATGCTTTGCCGCCAACAATCCACGCAAGCACTATTGTGCTGCCCATACCCTCGTGTTCGCTATTGCTGCGGCTGTCCTCTTTAATAGTGGCATCTGCGGCAATAATTGCTCTTTCGATATATTTTTTTATTGATGAAGAAGACGAAACAACTGAGTTTAATTCATCGTTTGAAAACCACTGTTGAATGGTTTTTACTGCAATGTCAGATGCCACTTCGCCTGCATTCATACCGCCCATACCATCGCACACAACGAGCAATGTGCCGTTTTTGCCTAACGAAATTTCCTTATTGTTGCTAAATCCCCAATTTTCTTTGGTAAGATTGTCGCTAACAAGAAAATTATCTTCGTTTTCTGCTCGTCCCGCTGCCTCGCAACGGGCTGTTAATTTTAATTTTACGGTACTCATAAAATATTGTTATTTTTTGGGTTTATTTTTTTGATTATTGTTTCCTTTCGACTGCACAGGAGTTAATGTAACAGATTGATTTGGTTTTTTATTTTCTACCTTTACCGCTTTTACAAATTTTTGACTGTTTGAATTAACAACAGGAATAATTTGCCATAAATCTTCTTCCGATTCAAATGATAATGTTCCCAAAAGTCTGAAAGAAATTTCACCTATACCTGTAATTTCAGGCAAAACATATATGCCGCCAAGCAATATTTTATTATTTGCTTTTGGCGTTTCAATATCATAAACAGGCTCAGGTTTTTTATTTACAAGTTGTTCATAACGATAAGTTACAAAACTGAATTTTGGGTAATTAGGCTCGTTTTCTAAAGGTTTTTCTGCTGCGAGCCACACAATCCAGCCCTCATTTTTTGCTTCAAGCGTTTTGGCAAACATACCCTTACCATCAAACTCATTGCTTCCTAAAAAAAGGAGTTTTTGATTTAATATTGGTTTCACATCTTTGAACTCAATAGCCTTATCATATTTTGTATATACAGAGTCGGCAAATTGACGGTATTCCATCATTAAAGGAACAGGTCTAAATTGTTTGCTGTCTATATATTCTGCATACTTGCTGTCATAAAGCCAGGGAAAGAGAGCAGAATTTTCCAACAGATAACCGCCCTGTGTTTTTACGGCTACCGAATATGTTTCGCCAAAATATTCATTTCCGTTTGAGCCATAAAAAGTTGGTTCTTTTATAGTGATGTCCTGCATTTGATATTGCGAATGAATAATTACAAAAGAGTTTTTTAACGCCTCTTCTATAAGTTGCTGATTGTTTGTAGAGAGTTCTACCAATCTCGGCACTACTTGCGCATAAGATACAACAGCGCAAAAGCACAATACTACTGTTAATACTTGTTTTTTCATTGTTTTATTTTTTTAAAATTATTAATAAAATGATTTTTTTGTTTAAAACAACTCTAACAGGGCTGTTAAAACCCTGTTAGAGTTTAATAAATTACTATTTTATAGCGCTGATTGGCACTATCGCCCCCATAGTATCGCCTACTCCTGCGGAAACAATGCCGATAACAACTAACTTGCCAGCCGAATTTTTGTAGAAAACAGGACCGCCCGAATTTCCGTGTTCAAAATTTCGGTCGCTTGTTAGAATAATACCGTTATACACGCCCTGTTTTGAAACAGTTGTCTCGCTAAAAATCGGTTGAACGCTGCCAGCCTCTGAGCCTAAACCTAACGGATAGCCAAAAACGGTAAGCCTTTCGCCAATGTTTAAATCTGTTGATTTTTCACCGTCAAATGTTAAGCCGCTGCCTTTGCCAGAACGAATATAAGCCCAATCGCGGCTTATGCCATTTGCCAATTTTACAGTGTAGCCGTCTTCGGTTTCTTTTGTTACGTCTGCACCTCGATTGCAGATTGTCTGTTCGCTTGTGAAGCGTATTGCTGCACTCGACCCGCCTGGTGAATTTGCAACAAAATGGGTAACTACTTTACCGCCATTGCTTGCGTAAATATTCAGATAGAGTTCATCTTCATCTGATGGGAAGAACCAAGGCTCTGCAACGTGGCGCGCAGTAACAAAGCGTCCATCGCTCAACAGGAAGCCCGTACCGCTCCACCAACCAGGAAATTCCTGTGTTTCTCCGCCAAATGTAACAACAACTTTTTCCGCCTTAATATAATACACATAAGCCATATAGTCTTTAAATTCAGCGGGACAGCCCTGACAGTCAGCAGTTTTTGCAGTGCCGCCTGTACCTCCTTTTTTACCGAGTTGTTTCCTAATATTTTTCAGTTCTTTTTCCAAACCCTTATTATTCGCCACTAATGTGTCAATTTGTGCCGCTCTGATACTATCCTGTCTTGCCGCTTCTCTTTCGATTACTGCAATTTTTTTATCGTTGGCTTTTCCCTGTAGAATATTCCAGGTAGATAAACCGCCTATTGCCAGCACAAGCAAAACAGTTAATAGAGTTATTGCTGTTTTGTAGGGCTTTAATGCCTGTTGGCGGAAGAGCGACATTCTGCGTGACAGTCCGATGCTGCCTACTGTGGATTTATTTCCTGTCGGAATAATAAAGCCAAGACGCGGTCCGCCAGCCGATAACTGAATATCGTCTCCGCTTTGCAAAAACCACTCTCGTTGAACAGGTCGCCCGTTCAAAAAAGTCGGATTTGTTTGCGATAAATTTACAAGTTTCCATTTGTCGCCGTCTTTTATAATGGCTGCGTGCCTGCGGCTGACTGTTTGAAAACTGTCGTCAAAACGCACTTGACATCTGGTGTCGCGACCGAGTTCTATCTGGTCAATAATAATTTCCTGCGACTCGCCTGCCTTGTGGTATTTCGAGTTCATTTTGTGTTCGAGAATATAATATTGTTTTCCCGAGCCACCGAATAACGACCCCATTCCTGCGCCTATGCTGCCGGAAAGAGTTTTTTTGTAGGGTTGTGTCTGTCCCATAATGTTTTATTTTTTTAAGATTAATTATTTTTATTTATAAAGACCAAAAGAATAGCGAACCAAATGTCGCAAGAATAATAAGATAGACTGCTACATCTATAATGCCGAGTATTAACCCAGCAATGCCCAATCCTTTGCGTTTCTCAATGCGTTTAATGCTTAACGCGCCAAAAATAATGGCAAGTACGCCGAGTATCAACCCAAAAGCAAACAAACCGACAATACCTGTGCATAAGGCAGTAATGCCAAAGCCTGAACCTGTATTTTCTACAAGAGGCTGCTCCTGTCTGTAACTTTTCGGCGGCTGATTAACATTCACCACAACAGGCTGGTGTTGCTCAGGCACTCGCTCTGTGCGGCGCGAAGTTGGAGAATAGCCTCCGCCAAAATAACTTTGCCACGCCACGCGGGTATGCCCCACACGCACCGTATCGCCAACAGTAATATACTGTTCGCCCGAAATGCGCCGTTCATTTACATAAGTGCCGTTAGTGGAGTTTTCATCGCGCACTGTAAATTTTCCGCTGCTGTCCTGTATTATAGTACAGTGCAGGCGCGATGCCTTGTCGTCATTTACCGAAATGGTATTAGAAGAACTTCTTCCGACTGTGATTGATTTCATTTTTATAATATTTTTAAAGTTAATTTATTCAACAAGAGTTCCCATATCATATTCAAGCGTTACAAATTCTGCATCTTCGTCTCTTACATACAAACCTGTTCCATCAATTTCTCCATTAAGAAAACCGCTGTAATACGCAGCACCACTATTTGGAAATAGATAAATACCGTAACCGTGTTGTTCGCCGTCTTTGGTTTCGCCAAGATATTTACTGCTTTCGTATTCAATATATTCAAATTTATAAGTGCTGCCCGAAAAATAATTTGGGTAAGTATCAACAGGCACACCGTCTCTAAACTCTCCGAAATAAAGCAGTTTTCCATTTTTATCGTAACAGGTGCCTTTGCCGTTTCGCTGTCCGTCTCTATATGTTCCTACAAAAAACATACAGTCTGGGCAGTTATTTATGTGGCTGTCGTCTGCACCGACAAAATAAATTCCGTAGCCGTCTCTCTTGCTGTCGGAAAATTTGCCCCAATAATTATCTCCTCCGTCATATTTTACTACGCCTAATCCGTCCCAGTCGCTGCCATACATTTCTCCTTTATATTTATATGTGCTGCCTGCATCAGACGCATAATACAACACATTATTAATAAGCCTGCGCCATTCTGTTCTTTTTGAGTAAAGATTAGTGCTTCTGCTGCTGGAAGATGAAGAAGATGAAGAAGATTTTTGGCTTGTTCTTATTTCAAAAGTTTTAGTGTAAAGTAATTTGTCGCTGCACCAAATTTCCCAAGTATATGTGCCTGTAATTTTCCAGGAAGATTTTTCCGCATTTCCCCAGCCTAAAAAAGTATTTTCGCCTCTTGTTGTATATTCGCTTAAAGACAAAGAAGTAGAATATGAATAATTGTCTGTTGCAGAGCCGTTACTCAATGTTCCGTCAGGTTTTATTATTTTCATATACAGAGTAATATCTTTGGTTTCTCTGGCTATATTCTCGTATGATATTTTAGGGCGAATATACGAAGAAGTATCATACAAAGTATAACCGTAATCGTTGAGTATATTACCTTTTTTATCCACGTTTCCCAATTTAACATCGGTTATTCTGATTCTGTCGGCATCAGAACGGATTTGTTTTTTCCCTGCTTGATACAGTTCAACCTTAACCTGTTTTTTGCCTGCATTTACATAAAAATAATCGTTGCGGGAGTTTGCGCTTGTATTTTGTTTGCAATCAAGATAGAGATATTTTCCTGATATGCTGACGCTGCACCAGGAAGATTCGGCTGATATGCTGAAGCCTCCCGAAATATTTGTTTTCACTATGAGAGTTTCGCTGCCTCCCGAACTTTCAAAATGTATGGAGGTTGGTGAAACACTCAATGTTTCAGATGGCGGCGGAGGCGGAGGTATTATTTTTTTTATTTGCGCCTCTGCGCCTGCAAGTAATACAAAACTTGCCATTAATAGAGTAAAAATTTTTTTCATACTGTTTTTTTTTAAAAGTTTAACAATTTATTTTATTATTAATAATGCGAATTAGGAGTTAAATTTTATATTTTGGTGTTTTTTTGTGCCGTTAGGCACATTATATTGGTAGAAAAAATGATTTTCCCCCAATTCTTTGTGCCGTTAGGCACTAAATGTTATTTATATTGCGTACCTACGGCACGCTGTCTGTTATATTCAACATATTTCTACCGATATTTAGTGCCTAACGGCACATTTCAACTCGTGATTATTATTAATAACCTTCTACGCGCAATTTTACATCACCGATAGAAATAATATCGCCAGTATAAAAGGCAATGCCGTCTTCGGTAACATCTGTAGAATTAACAAAAGTGCCGTTAAGCGAATGCCGCCAGCCGTTTGTTGCACCTCTGTCCCATTGACCATCGCGTATATACCATTGTCCTGTGGAATAATCTACTTCCAAAGTGCAGTGTTTGCGCGAGATATAAGAACTTTCGGTTTCTCGTATCGACAAAGCGTTATTTACGCTGTAATCTTCCCGTCCCATAGTAAGAATGCGTCTGCCTCCTTGCAGCATTTCGTCAAGCCGATATATTTTGCCGTAGTCTTCGCCTTGCATAACACGCAGCAGTAAGCCGTTAATAACACTCATTCGAGGCTCATTATCATCATAAGTCGGAATATATGTGTTATGTACGCTGCTTTCAGGCATTTGCGCCAATACCTGTTCTACGGTTTGCAGACGTAGTTTATAGTCAGGCACAAGGCAGCCCTCAATCACATTGCAGAACGCGGCATTGCGTTTTTTCAGGAGGTTTCTGTTCCAGTTGCCTTTTTCGCCATTGACAATATACATTACTACGTCATTTTCATTGCGCAGTTCGCCAAAAGGCAACTCGCCCGTAATAAGTTCGTAAAGCATTACTCCGAACGAAAAAATATCAGTCGTAGGCAATACTGTGGCTTCACCGCGTTTGGGTTTTACCTGCTCTGGCGGCATATAGGCATAAGTACCGAAAATTTGTTGCGGTTTGCCCATAATATTGCGCTCGGTCATACGCTTATTTCTGTCTCCAGAAATTCCGAAATCGGTTAATACAGCGGTGCCGTCTGATTTGAGCAATACATTTTCAGGTTTTAAATCGCGATGAACTTTTCCATTTTTGTGTAAATCTTTCAGTCCGTAAAGCACTTCTTTACCTATTTTTGCCAAATCTGGGCTACGCAATGCTTTAAGGTCGCCGCCCGAACAAAATTCCATAACAATATATGGGCTGCCTTCTATAAAACCGTGGTCTAACGAATGGACAAGGTAATTACTGTTGATGCGCCCTGTTTCAAATTCCATATCAAAACGCGCTACCAAATCTTGCCGAATATCAGGATGCACTTCCCAAAGTTTCAGCAATTTTAAAGCGGTTACATCTCCGCGACTGTCTTTTACCTTATACACAGTGCCGTAACTGCCTTCGCCAAGTTTTTTTTCTACGCGATACTTTTTGTCAATACAGTCGCCTGTATTGAAATCGCAACGCTGTACTACACTCATATCTTTTTGGTATTTAGTCTATTTTTGGAATAACCATAAATACTAATTTTGTAGCACCAATGGTAATAATGTCTAAATTTTTAAGTTCTCCCTCGTCAATAAGTTCGCCATTAACAAATGTGCCGTTAATTGACTGTTCGTCTTTAAATTTGAATCTACTATCAACAGCACGGTACAAAATAGAAAAGTGCTTTGAAGATACGCTGTCGTCTCCCTGAACTTCTGCGTCCATATCGCCGCCTTTGCCTACAAAGTTTCTGCCCTCGTAAATAGGAAAAAACTCGCCATAAGGATTATGGTTATAAGTTACCAAAAAGGCAACAAGGCGTTTTTCCGATGCAGTGTAGGTAATAGATTTTCCTTCTTCGTCTTTTTTAGGAACGCCTCTAATTATCGTTCCTTTAAATTTTGGTTTTGGCTCGTCTTTTGGAATTTCAGGCACAGTCGGCTTTTCGCCGCCTAATGTACCGCCGCATTGCGGGCATTTAACATCTCCCGGACGAATCGGGTAACCACATTCAGAACAGCCTTTTGCTGTTTTGCTGGCATCAAAACCGCCTGCAAATCCGCCCGCATTACCGCCAATACGTTGTGTTGAATTTACAGATTCGCGTTCTGTTGATTGTTGCGCGCCTCCACTTGAAGATTTGTCAAGTTTTCCGCCGCATTTTTCGCATTTAACATTTTCGTTGGGATTTTCCCAACCACAATTTTCACATCTCATAATTGTAATTTTTAAAAGGTTAATATTTGATTTTTTAAAATTATTTGAACGTATTTATTCACAAAAAACCACATTTATATTCTATATATAAATGCAGTTTTTGATTTAATTTGCTGATAATGACAAATTTACACAACTCATTTTGCCAATAAAATTATTCATTGGCAAAATGTGAAAAAGGGTGTTAATTAAGGTGTTAATCAAGGTACTCATATTGTGATTTTTTCTTATTAACTAAACACAAAAATAATTGCCCAAAATTATAATATAAAAAATAATTTTTTGCAATCATATATGATAGTTATTAAACTAAATTAAACAACATTAACTTTACCAAGGTTTTGAAGTTTGGTAAAGTTAATAATTATCAGTAGATTTCTAACTATATTTGCATATGTTCGTAAATTATTCCACAGTAACCGACTTAGCCAAATTGCGCGGTTGGTCAACGTTTTTGCCTTTGCAGACGGCTATGTGGTACGCCATTAGTTGCAGCG
Organism: Prevotellaceae bacterium; assembly: GCA_031260925.1. Classification (GTDB taxonomy): domain Bacteria; phylum Bacteroidota; class Bacteroidia; order Bacteroidales; family Paludibacteraceae; genus F0058. The sequence goes on from JAISKN010000278.1 coordinate 15,439, forward strand.
GGATTGTGGTGATAAGCGGCTCAAGGCATTCGAGCGTTTGCGGCACTTCGATGCAAAAATCGGCAATGTCGTTCAGTTTTGTGTCGCCTTCGGAAATTATTGCGATAATTCTGCCTTTTCGCGCTTTTACTTCTTGCATATTGCTCACAACTTTCTCATACAGAGCGTTATTGGTGGCGATAAACACCACAGGCATTTCATCGTCAATGAGCGCGATTGGTCCGTGTTTCATTTCGGCGGCAGGGTAACCTTCGGCGTGAATATAGGAAATTTCTTTAAGTTTGAGCGCGCCTTCGAGCGCAACAGGGAAACAGTATCCGCGTCCAAGATAAATGAAATTTTTGGCATAAGTGAAAATTTTTGCCAAATCTGCAATTTCTTCATTTAATTGCAGCACTTTTTCCATTTTTTGTGGAATATTGGCAAGTTCTTGAATTATCTCAAAATAATCTTTTTCTGATATTGTATTTTTACTTCTTCCCAAAGCCATTGCCAGCATTGCCAGCACTGTAACCTGTCCAGAAAAAGCCTTTGTCGATGCCACGCCGATTTCCGGTCCAACGTGAATGTACGCTCCTGTGTGCGTTGCGCGCGGAATTGACGAGCCGACTGCGTTGCAGATGCCGAAAATAAACGCGCCTTTTGCTTTTGCAAGTTCGATTGCTGCGAGCGTGTCTGCCGTTTCGCCGCTTTGCGAGATAGCAATTACAACGTCATTTTCGCCTACAACCGAATTTCTGTAACGAAATTCAGAGGCATATTCCACCTCAACAGGAATTTGGCAATAGGTTTCTAAAAGATATTTGCCAATCAAGCCAGAATGCCAAGATGTGCCGCAGGCAAGAATTATAATGCGCTTGGCATTAACTAATTTTTCTTGGTAATCAATTACAGCAGAGAGTTTTATGTTGTCGTGCGCAACATTTACGCGCCCTTTCATACAGTTGTTGATGCAGGCGGGCTGCTCAAAAATTTCTTTTAACATAAAATGAGCATAACCGCCTTTTTCCAACTGCCCAATGTCAAGCAAAACCTCCTGTATTTCGTGTTGAACTTCAATATTCTTCAGGTTGATAAATTTAATCTCTTCGCCGCGTCTGATACAGGCAATCTCCTCATTATCAAGGTAAATCACTTTTTTTGTGTATTCCACAATCGGCGAGGCATCGGAGGCAATAAAAAACTCGTCTTCGCCAATGCCAACCACAAGCGGACTGCTTTTGCGGGCTGCAATAATGGTGTCGGGGTTATTTTTATCAAGCACGGCGATTGCATACGCGCCAACTACGCTGCTCAACGCCAACTGAACGGCAGAGAGCAAATTTGTATTGTGCTTTTGCAAAAGGTATTCGATAAGATGAACAATAATTTCGGTGTCGGTATCACTCTTAAATTCAATGCCTTTTTGAATTAATTTTTCTTTCAAATCGGCATAATTTTCAATAATTCCGTTGTGAATGAGCGCGATATTTTTTGAATTTGAACAATGCGGATGCGCGTTAATTTTGTTCGGCTCGCCGTGCGTTGCCCAACGTGTGTGCGCAATTCCTACTGTCCCGCTGCAATCTTTATCAGCAACAAAATTTTCCAAATCGGAAACTTTGCCTTTGGTTTTGTAGATATTGAGTTCGTTTTTGCTGTTCAAAAGTGCAACTCCCGCGCTGTCGTAGCCGCGGTATTCGAGCCGTTTCAAGCCCTTAATCAAAATCGGGTAAGCGTTTTTATTCCCGATGTAGCCAACAATTCCACACATTATTATTTAGAGTTTAGTGATTAGAGTATAGAGTTTAAAAATGGGGTGCAAAGTTACAATTTTTTTATGAATAATTAGAAAAATCAGTAAAAAAATGAAACAACCTGTCATTCCCGCGCAGTCGGGAATCCCCTTACTGCAATGTACTAATGGGATTCCCGCCTGCGCGGGAATGACACCTACTTTTGATTTTTTTGTCAATTATTAGAAGTTCGCATAATTAATTTATCATTAATAATTAATCATTAAAAATTATTGATGTTTCTTCTTTTTCTAAAAAATATAAACCCGCCGCCAAACAACCCCAGCAGCAACAGCGGCGCAACAATATTTATTGTTTGCCAAAAGGTGCGGTGTTGCGTAATAGTGAGTTTGTTCAGCAGGCGCGGGCGAAGGGCGCGGTTGCGCATTTCGAGCCACGAAGTCTCTTCGGTAAGATATTGCAGCGCATTGACAATGAAATTTGCATTGCCGTAGGTTTGCCCTGTGAGCCTGTCCAAACCGAGCGGCACAATGCCGATTGTGTTCTTTTTTGAACGGTCAATTTCGTTTCTGATAATATCGCCGTCAGCAACAACAATCATACGGTTTTTCGCGCTTTTGTCTTTTCTGGGCGGCATATCTACAAGGTTTCTTGGCGGCAATCTGTGCGCAAAAACAGACTCAAAATTGCCTTCCATTGCCACCGCAACAGGTATATATTGCATTACAAAATATTCTTCGGGCTTGCTTTGCACCATAGTTTTAAGGTCAATATTTGTCGGTGCAGCATCAACGCGCGCGGCATTTGAGGTTATTAGCAGCACTTCCATTTCAATGCCGTTTTCATCGCTCACCTGCGACAGATATGATGGAAATTCGCATTTTACCTGCATCAGATTTTTGGTGATAGAATGATAAGGAGAGGGCATCAGCAGCGGGTAGTACGGAAATGGTACTTGCTCAAAATGCGCAGGCTCGGTCGGCAGCGCAACATTGACAGGCGTGAGAATGCACTGCATATCCTGCACCACAGACGGCTCAACGCGAATGCCGTAGCGAAAAAGCATATCGGTAAGATTTAACTCCAACGGCACAATCGGCGACATTCCGCTTTTTGCCAACTCTTCGGGCGAAAGCCTGATAGCATCAATCAGCCACAGCACTTTGCCGCCGTTCATAATATACTGGTCAATAATAAATTTGTCAGATTCGGAAAACGGCTCGGTCGGTTTTGCAATAATTACCGCTTTAAAATCATTCAACATAGAGGCTGTATCGCCCAATGTTCCCCTATAAACATCATAATAGCGTTCCAACTGTATTTGCGCGCCGTAAGTTTCAATCTCTTCAAGTTCGCCGTGTCCTTCGAGAAAAGCGATTTTGTCAAAACTTTTTTTTGTCAGCAATCTTATTGCGTCAATAAACTCATATTCAAGGTTTTCTATTGCAGAATTGACGTTTTCTTCGCCCGACATTTTGCCCAGCGGCTGCATCAAACAGACAGGAACGGTGTCTTTTTCCGTAAAAATTTCCGCCCACGCAAAAATAATCTGCTGCGACATTGCACCTTTGGCATCTCTTACAGAAACCGTCATTGGCGTAAGTTCGCGCGCCTCAAGTCTGTCGTAATTCTGGTAACGCTCTTTGTCAGAGGCGGCTTTTGACGGGTCAATGTATTTGTAACTCAGCGGTTTGGCAGAATACGCCGAAAACTCATCAAGCATTTCATTTACCGCAGTGCGCAGTTTGGCAATATTAGCATCAGCCTCGCCGAGATAGATATTAACGCGTAGCGGCTCTTGCAGGTTTTTGAGCAACTCCTTGCTGTTTTTGGAAATTGTGTAGCGTTTTTCCTCTGTCAAATCTATTCTGAAAAACAGAATTTTAAAAGCAAAGAGTGCAATTAAAATTATTGCCAATGAAGATATTATTATTTTTGTTTTCATCTATTTTTTATTTACAATTCCTTTTTAAAATTGCGGTGCAAAGTTACAATTTTTTTCTCTTTTTCTCAAAATTTATTTTTTCAAAAAAAATCTCAAAAACTCTTGCACAATAAAAAAATAGTTTTTACCTTTGTCGCGTTGTTTTTTTGAAAGAAAACAACACATTAATAAAAATAGACGTTTTAGTTTATTCTTTCTAACCGATAAATTTGGCGATTTATAAAGAGGAGGCATAAGTTGAAATGTTCGCGTTGAGGCGTGGACTTTT
>JAISKN010000281.1 GCA_031260925.1 Prevotellaceae bacterium
TATTATATTTTTATGTCGCATATTGAAAAGTTTAATTTTTAGAGATTACCTTTAATCAACCATTTCCAAAAACTCTGCCTCTGATACCAATTTTACACCAAGTTTTTCGGCTTTTTTCAGTTTTTCGGGTCCCATATTTTCGCCTGCGAGAATAAAATCGGTTTTTGAGGAGACGCTGCTCACGTTTTTGCCGCCGTGCTGCTCAATAATTTGCTTGTATTCGTCACGCGAATGTTGCGAAAACGTGCCGCTGATTACAATATTTTTGTCTTCCAACTTATTGGATTTCACAATATTAGATGTCTCGGCAACGAAATTTAAACCTGCATTTTTCAGGCGTTCAACAAGTTCGAGATTTTCGGCTTTTTGGAAAAAATCTACAATGCTATTTGCAATTCTTTCGCCAATATCTTCAATTTGTATCAACTCCTCAACGGTCGCTTTTTGCAGCAGGTCAATAGACGAAATTTTGCTGGCAATCCGTTTTGCCACAGTTTCGCCCACAAAACGAATGCCGAGCGCGAAAAGCGTTTTTTGGAACGGGTTTTGCTTTGAATTTTCGATTGACAACACAATATTATTTGCCGATTTTTCGCCCAAACGTTCCAGCGGCGACAAATCTGATACTTTTAAATCGTAAATATCGGCAATATTTTTAATTAACTGATTTTCAAACAGTAATGCGATTGTTTCTTCGCCCAAGCCGTCAATATTCATTGCTTTTCGGCTGACAAAATGCTCAATTTTGCCTTTGATTTGTGGAGGACAATGGTTTTCGTTCGGGCAATAAAACCCCGCCTCATCGTTGTTGCGCACGAGTGTTGCGCCGCATTCTGGACAGGTTTCAATAAATTTTACTTTTTCGTTTTCACAGTCAGATAAAGAACTGTCATTGCGGGCTTGATTTTCTTGCAGGAGATTCCCGCCTTCGCGGGAATGACACCGAGAAGATAAATCTACCGCCGTAATTTTCGGGATAATTTCGCCGCCTTTTTCCACAAACACCATATCGCCGATATGCAAGTCCAAACCCTCGATAAAATCGGCATTGTGCAGCGATGCGCGCTTTACTGTCGTGCCTGAAAGCAGCACAGGCTCAAGGTTTGCCACAGGCGTTACCACACCTGTTCTGCCAACTTGATAACTCACTGAATTTAAGCGTGTTAATGCTTTTTCCGCCTGAAATTTGTATGCAATCGCCCAACGCGGACTTTTTGCCGTTAAGCCAAGCATTTTTTGCTGGGTTAAATCATTGACTTTCAGCACAATGCCGTCAGTGGCAACAGGCAAATTTTTCCGTTCAATGTCCCAATAATTTATAAAATCAAAAATTTCATTCAGATTTTTGCAAACTTTTATTGCATCAGAAATTTTGAAACCCCAATTTTTTGCCTCTGTAAGATTTTGATAATGAGTATTATATGGCAAATTTTCACCCAAAATATAATACAGAAATGCGTCTAATTTTCTTGTTGCCATTTCTGCCGAATTTTGCAGTTTGAGCGTACCCGATGCGGCATTTCGCGGATTTGCAAAAAGCGGCTCGCCCTCTTTTTCGCGTTCCTCGTTCAGTGCGTCAAACACAGCCCAAGGCATTAGGATTTCACCGCGAATTTCAAATTTTGCGGGAAAATTTCCCTGCAATTTGAGCGGTATCGACCTGATTGTTTTCACGTTATCTGTTACGTCATCGCCTTTTACGCCGTCTCCCCGCGTGATTGCGTGCTGCAAAACGCCGTTTTCGTAAATCAGCGAAATTGACGTGCCGTCATATTTGAGTTCGCAGACGATTTCAAAATCAGTGTTTAAAGATTTTAACACGCGATTGTAAAAATCGGTTACCTCACCTTCGGAATAGGTGTTTGCAAGCGACAACATCGGATATTGGTGTTCGATTTGCCGAAAACCCCTGTTAATATCGCTGCCGACACGCTGCGTAGGCGAATTTTTATCAAAAAATTGCGGGTAAATTTTTTCCATTTCCTGCAACTGTTTGAGTTTTATATCAAACTCAAAGTCAGAAATTTCGGGCGCATTTTTCACATAATAATTGTGATTGTGCCGCTCAATTTCTTGCCGAAGAGATAAAATTTGTTCCTCTATATTCATTTTAATTTACGATTTTTGTCCACAGATTACACAGATATTTTATATGAATATCACATATATTGCCTAAAAGCGATTAATTTTACTAAAAAAATAAAAAAATTAGGTGTCATTCCCGCGTAGGCGGGAATCCCATTTGTAGAATGAAGTAAGGGGATTCCCGCCTGCGCGGGAATGACAGGTTACTTCATTTTTCTTTTATTACATCAAACCCTTGCCCATATACGCCGCGCACCACGCTTTGCGAGATAAAGGCGTGTTCGTCAATCGACTTTATGAGGCGGAAAATTTGTGCAGACTCAGTGCGTTTTGTCATCACCATCAACACTTTGGTAGATTGCTGCGAATACCAGCCCATTCCTTCGAGCAAGGTACAGCCTCGTTGAAGTTCTGAGTTGATAGCGGTGGCGATTTCAGCAAATTTTGGCGAAATGATAAAAAGTTGCACATTCTGGCGCATACCGTTGATAACCATATCTACAACGTAAGTCATTACTCCCATTACCATTAAGCCGTGAATGACTGTTATCCAGTCGCGCAGCACAAAATAAGATGCCATAATAATTATAAAATCGCAAAAAAGCATTATTCGTCCAAAGGCGATATTTTTGTATTTATTCACGATGGCAACCACAATATCTGTGCCGCCTGTGCTGCCGTTTGCATTAAAGACCAGCCCAATGCCTGCCCCGCAAAACATTGCCCCAATCAACGCCGACATCAGCGGCTCGTCTTTAATAATTTGCGGAATATACCTTGAAAAAACCGACAATATAAGTGTCAATACCACTACGCCATAAACAGTTTTTGTGAGGAATTTCCAGCCAAGAATTTTGAATGCAATCAGAAAAAGCAGCAAATTGACCGAAAAATATGTCATTTGCACAGGAATTCCGCCGCTTGTGGCATATTCAATCATAAGACCAATACCCATTAAACCGCCTGTAACTGTCCCTACCGGCTTGATAAAACCTATCAGCCCGAAAGCATACAGCAACAACCCTAAAGTGATGTAGAGATAGTCGCGAAAATAGAATTTTTTTAGATAATTTTGAGGCACTTTTTTTTAATGATTAATGATTATTTTTTAATTCATATTTAACCACAGAGGCACAGAGTAACACAGAGAAAAAGGCAAAGAAAAATTTTAATTTTTCTCTCTGTGTGCTTGTTTAATTATTTATCAGATAGATGTTTAACATTATAAATTATTTTTTAATAAATTTCCCAATCTGATTATTGATTTTTATAAAATAAAGTCCTTGCGGCAAATTACTTACGTCAATAGAATTAGTAGTGAGTAATGAGTAATGAGTAGCAAGTACAGTTTTCCCCGTAATATCAAATATCTGCACATCACTAACCACTAACCACTGACCACTAACCACTAATTCAGTTTCTACGGGGTTTGGGTATATTTCAAGCGTTGAAAATTTGACTTCTTCTATTGCCGAAGGCGAATTGCTATGCCAAACATAGCCAATGCTGTCACCCCAAATATATTCTCCAAGTTCTGGAAAATCAATAAAAGGATTGCGGTTGTGCTGATGATTGTCAATGGCGTTATTTCTGTCGATTTCTTTTTGAGAAACAGGGTCTTGTCTGCTCCATTTCAAAAAAAGATTTACGGCGTAATTTGTAAGGTTGCATTTTGGGTTGCCAGAACTGCTGTAAGTAAAAACCACATCGCCCTGCCCAGACGTGAAGTTTTTGTCGGCGTAACAGGTTGCCATATAAAAATATGTGCGGGCAAAGTCGCCTTTGTACTCATCGTCAGGCTCAAAAACTGTGCTTGAATAACCCGAAAAAGTAGATGTTCCGAGTTTTCCGAGTGCGTGAGCATTGTTATCGCATTTTACGCCGTTTGCACATTCGCCAAAAGGGTGATTGCTGCGTTGCCCATTCACTTTTCCGTCTGTTGGATAAACGTGAAAAGCATCGGCTACCATTGGATTTGCCTCGTTAAACCAACTTTGAGGAATTGAATGTTCGCGGTTGTAGCAGTCGCAAACGTTTGAATAACTGCCGCATTTTTTTACATTCGGTATCCAAACGCAAGTGGAATACATATCCCAAACCTTGCCGTCTGGAGTTACATCACTTGTTTCATATACATCATAAAGTCCGCCATAGCCGACATTTGTATGAGGGCTAATTATCTGAAACAATGCTATTCTTAATTGTACGCCTGTTTTTCCTTCGGCGTTGTTGTAATATGTTGCGCTCGGCTGTGCAAATAAATTCGCCGAAAATATTACAATAATAAATAAATGTGTGATAATAAATTTTTTCATAATAATAAATTTTTTGCTGCGAATACACTAATAAATAAATTAGAAAGGACTGCTAAAAATTCAAAGCCTCGTGTCATTCCCGCGCAGGCGGGAATCTCCTTACTTCGTTGTACAAATGGGATTCCCGCCTGCGCGGGAATGACACCTTTTTTTAGTTTTTAGTTCTTAATTTTTAGAAGTTTCCTATAATTTAATTTGTGAGTTCGTAGTTTAATATTTTAATATAATTTTTCTGCAAAAGTACAAAAATTCTACCAAATCCAAAAAAACAACTTCCCCAACTAATAACTATAAACTAATAACTAATGACTATAAACTAATTTCTATTCACTAAAAAATTCATACGCTCCCAAGTCTGGATTGCCGTCAGAAAAGCGGTTTTTGTCGAAAAAATCGGTTGGATACTGTGCAGCAACTGCGGTGTTGGCAACATCTTTTGCGCGGGAATTTTCCACTAATTGATAATCGTAGTAACTTTTTTCAATTTCGTCTATCGAAGTCGGAACATTTTTAAAAACAATGTCCGCTCTTGCATCGCCGTTTTGCGAATATGACCAGATAACATTTTGAAATTCTGGGCGTTCGATTTTTTTGCCTTTAATTAAACTATTGCTAATCAGTACATTAAACGTAATATCTGTTGTGTCTTTGAGTGAAAGTTCATTTGACGAGCCGCCGAAAATTATCGAATTTTCCACCACAGCCGAAGTTATGGCAAAAGGATAAACGACTTTGTCCTCAACTATAAAATTTTTCAAAATCAAAGATGCCTCTCTGCCGCTGTGCCAATAATAGTAGTTGGCAACGGTGGAATGCGCCATTTTCAATTTTCCGCCTAAAATATAAACGCACGACTTTCCGCAGTTTGAAATTTCGGAGTTAATTATCTCAACATCAGCATTTTGCGACACAATTCCGTAACTGCTCATATTATGAATAACGGAGTTTTCAACTTTCAGTTTCACAGGAATGCTTGGCGAGCCGATAAATGTAATGCCAGACGTTCCGCTGCGAATGATGGTGTGCGTAAAACGGTTTTCGCCACTTTCGCTTTGCAGCGTAATTCCGCCCCACTGCGCAGGCAAATAATCGTATGGAATATCAACGTAAGCCAAATCAAACCTGTCGCCGCGAATGGTAACAGGCTGATTGACAGTGCCGTTTGATAAAATATTGCCGTCTGCGACAATTTGCGCGTTTTTGTGCATAAAAATTCGCGTTCCTGCCTCAATAGTGAGCGTTTTTCCTGCTGGAATATAGAGATAGTCAAAGACTAAATACGGTTTTTCGGCGGTAAAAGTGGTGTTTTGAGCAAGCGTTTTGCTGCGCAAAATATTTGCATCTTGGCTGTAGGCTTCAAGTACGAGGCTTTGCTGCTGATTATTTACTGTAAATGTCAGATAATCAACAATATATACAGGCACAACATCGCTGTTTTCGGTTAAAGTTGTTTCCACAAGCAGAAAAAGGCTGTCGTTTGCGCCTATTGTAATGTTGCTAAGCACTTTATCGTTTGTCGGCGTGTAGCCGTCAAGGTTGAAACGGAAAACCGAATTTGCACCGCCCAAAAGCCGTATTTCACTGATATTCAACGCTTTATTATTGCGGTTGTAAATCATAATTTCCACTGTATAAGACGGCACAGTGGAAAAAATCGTGTCGAATTTTACCGTATCAACCGAAAACGCCAATTTATGTTCGGGGTTGGTCGAAAACGGCTCGTTTATGCACGAAAACAGGCACAAAACCGCTGAGGCTATTATGGGAATAAACTTTATTTTTTTCATTTATTATATATTTTTTTGTCCACAGATTACACAAATTCTCACAGAAAAAAATTTGTGTTAATTTGTGTAATCTGTGGACTGAACTGCAAATATAAACGTTTTTTTTGTGAAAATATTTTATTTCGGCAAAAAAATAAGACACATTTCTTGTGTCTTGTGTCTAAATTCTTGTGTCTATTTCAATGTAGCGCATAAGGGAATCGAACCCTTCTTACAAGAATGAGAATCTTGCGTCCTACCGATAGACGAATGCGCCTTGATAAATTTTCGGCTGCAAAAGTACAATTTTTTTTTATTTTACACAATATTTTGGTAAAAAAACTCGTTTAAAATTAAAATAAAATTTAATTAACAAAAAAATCTGCAAAAAAATTTGTTCGTAAAAAAATTAATAGTATCTTTGCAGCCTGAAAAAATTTTAACAAAAAATATTTTTTAAACAATTAATAATAATTTTTTTAAATCTAAAAATGGAAACTAAAAAAAGAAAAAAACTCGGCGGAGGCGCCGGCTTAATTATGCTTGGCTGCTTTGCAATAGCAGTTTGCATTTATCTATTTGTATTCGGGAATCCCAGCCACTTTGTTAATGGCGACCCTAACAATCACCCTCTTGACGGCGATTTGCTCGGAACAATCTACAAAGGCGGCATTATTGTGCCTCTTATTCTAACCTTGCTGCTCACAGTTTTGTCTTTGAGTGTAGAACGTTACATCGCGTTGAAAAAAGGCAAAGGCAAAGGCAACTTAACTTATTTTGCGCAGGATATTAAGGCTGCATTGGCAAAAGAAGATTTGGCTGCTGCAAACGCAATCTGCAAAAAGCAGAAAGGCTCTGTTGCAAATGTTGTTACAACCGCTTTGGCAAAATACGAAGAGGTTGAAAAAGACGAAACTCTTTCAAAAGAGCAAAAAATGCTCGCTATTCAGAAAGAAATCGAAGAGGCAACCGCACTTGAATTGCCGATGTTGAGCCAGAACTTGCCGATTATTGCCACTATCACAACGCTCGGTACTCTTATGGGCTTGCTTGGTACGGTTATCGGTATGATTCGCTCGTTTGCATCGTTGGCAGGCGCAGGCGGAACAGACTCTATCGCTCTTTCGCAAGGTATTTCGGAGGCTCTTATCAACACTGCTTTCGGTATCGCAACAGGAGCATTGGCTGTTATTTCGTACAACTATTACACCAGCAAAATTGACACAATTACTTATTGTATCGACGAAGTAGGCTTTACTATTGTGCAATCTTTTGCTGCAAAACACTAAAATTAATTGTAAATTGTAAATTGTAAATTTTAAATTGATACGTCATTTCGAGCGTAGCGAGAATTTCCCTAATTTTTGGCAAATTCCCCCTTTCAGTTGAAATAACGAAAAAAAGTAAAATTTATAATTTAAAATTTAAAATTTAAAATTAATAACTATGTCAAAAGCAAAAGTTGCAAGAAAAAGCACCCGCATCGATATGACCGCGATGAGCGATGTTACCGTTCTTCTGCTGACTTTCTTTATGCTCACATCGACTTTCGTAAAAAAAGAACCTGTGCAGGTTAATACGCCGGGTTCGGTTTCAGAAGTCAAAATACCTGAAACTAATATACTGTCAATTTTAATTGACACAGAAGGAAAAGTCTTTATGAGTTTCGATAAGCAGGAAGATATGATAAAAACGCTTATTGCTGTCAGCAAAGAGTTTCCTGAGGCGTATCAATACAACGTAGAAATTGATACTGAAACAGGAAAACTGACGGGCGACCCAGAAGACGTAAAATTGCTTACGAAATTCAAAATCTTGCCGACATTTGGAGCAGACATTCGCCAAATGAAAGAATTTTTGGCGATGAAATCCGAAGACCAAGATAGAGTCTTGCCAACTTTGGGAATTCCAACCGACAGCGTTTCGGGTGTGAAATACGCAAACGGCTCGGTAAAAACGCAATTTGAATTGTGGGTAGAAAAGGCTAATGCTGGCAAATCGACAGACGACAAACTGCGAATTGCTATCAAAGCCGACCAAAAAACCTCATACGCAGTAATTAAAACAGTAATGAACTCTTTGCAAACTTTGAAAGAAAATCGTTACAATCTGATTACTTCGTTAAAGCAGGCTAATGACGATAAACAATCACATTAAAACTAAATGAATTATGGCAGAAATAAGTAATGAAGGCGGCGGAAAGCAGAAAGGCGGAAAAGTCAAACAGAAAAAAATCAGCGTATTCGTAGATTTCACTCCGATGGTTGATATGAATATGTTGTTGATTACTTTCTTTATGCTTTGTACATCGCTCAGCAAACCGCAAACAATGGAAATTGTAATGCCTACAAATAAGGAAAATATCGAAGAACAAGATATGAGCCAAGTTAAAGAATCTTTGGCATTTACATTGTTGCTTGACGGAGACGATAAAGTTTATTATTTCAACGGGAAACCAGATTATAAAAACTATAATTCGTTGCACGATTTGTCGTATAACGCAAACGCGGAAAACAGTATTCGCAATACGCTGACAGACCGCAACCGCGAGGCAATCGAAAAAATCAATGAACTCAAATTGAAAAAACTCAATTTGGAAATAGCAGATACAGTATTTACAAGAGAGGCATCTGAAATCAGAAACGGCAAAAATACACCTACGGTTATTATAAAAGCCACAGATGCAGCCACTTACAAAAATCTGATTGATGCTCTTGATGAAATGCAAATCTGCAACATTGGTAAATATGTGATTGATAAAATCGGTGTGGGAGACGAATTTCTTATTGAAAATAAGAAAACTAACGGCGAACACGGATTGAAATATAATATACCAAAATAAAAAACAGAAATATTATGTCAAAAATTGATATTACTGGATATGAATGGACTGAACTTGTTTTTGAAGGTAAAAACAAGGAGTACGGCGCGTATGAAATGCGCAATTCTTCGTCTAAACGTCACATTATCGCTTTGATTATTGTGTCGGTGGTGGCTATTATCGGATTTCTTACTCCTGCAATTTTGGAATTTGCTTTGCCAAAAGGATATGATAAAGAAATTTTTGATGACCAAACCGTTTTAACAGATTTGAAAGATAAAGAAGACGAGAAAGAAGACGTAAACGAGGTAAAGCCCATTGACAATACTCCTCCACCTGAAATACGAAATTCAATACAATTTACCGCACCTATTATTAAAGATGACGACGAAGTTACAGATGAGAAAGAAATAAAAAGCCAAGACGAATTGAATGAACTCAAAAATTTGGCTATTTCTACACAGACAATTCTAACAGGCGATGATAATGCGGGCAAATTAATCGAAGAAGTTAAAACAACTATTACGCAGATGGACGATGAGCCGAGAACGTATGTAGAGCAGATGCCAATGTTTCCGGGCGGAGATGATGAATTGTATAAATACCTTAACGACAACATTCGTTACCCAATAGCAATGGCAGAGGGAAATATTCAGGGTAAAGTAACAGTTCGTTTCGTTGTAACAAAAACAGGCGAAATTGATAAAAACAAGATAGAAATTATTAGAGGCTTGCACCCTGCTGGTGACCGCGAAGCAAGGCGTTTGGTAGAATCAATGCCGAAGTGGAATCCAGGGAAACAAAATGGCGTAGCCGTTGCTGTTTGGTACACTTTGCCGATTACGTACAGACTTATTGAAAAGTAGAAAAATGTATAGATTTCGTTTAATAATAATTTTGGCGTTGGCTGCTGCCATATTTGGTTGCAGACCAAAAGTAAAGGACAAATTTACGGACACTCTTAATTCTGGTGTGATACCGATTGCCGTAGATGAAACCTTTGAGCCAATTATTGAACAGGAAATCGGCGTCTTCGAGTCGATTTATCAGAAAACGGGCATTGTACCGCAATATATGTCGGAACTCGATGCAATTCAACTTTTGTTGCACGACAGCGTGCGTTTGGCAATAACCACGCGCCCGCTGTCTGACAACGAGGTTGAATTTCTAAAACAAAAAAAGTTTCAACCTCGTCTTTATAAACTTGCAACAGACGGAATTGCCCTGATTGTTAATAGAAACAACCCCGACACGTTAATCACAGTCGGGCAGTTAAGGCAAATTCTGACAGGGGAAATCCTTAACTGGACAGAAATTTATCCAACATCAAAACTTGGAAAAATTTCGTTGGTTTTTGATAACAAAAATTCAAGCACAGTCCGTTACGCAATAGACTCTGTCTGTGCAAAACAGGAGTTGTCGGGCAATGTTTATGCTCAACAAACCAACCGCGAAGTGCTTGAGTATGTAGCAAAAAACAAAAACGCAATAGGCGTTATAGGCGTAAGTTGGCTGAATAACAAAATTGACACAACCAACCTTACTTTCAATGAAACAGTGCGCGTAATGGCGGTTAGCAACGAATTGAAGGCAACAAAATACAACAGTTATCAGCCTGTTCAATATTATTTGTTAAGCAAAGATTATCCGTTAATTCGCAGTATTTATATAATTTTAAACGACCCGCGCAGTTCGCTGCCAAGTGGTTTTACAAATTTTTTGACTTCCGACAGAGGTCAGCGTATTATTTTAAAGGCGGGGCTTGTGCCTGCCACTCAACCAATTAGGGTTGTACAAATCAAAGAAGAATAAAACAATTTTACAGGATTACATAATTTACAAGATTTACAAAAAAAGGAATTGCTAAATAAGTATAGATAAAGGCATTTTTATAATAAATCTGGATTGCTTCGGAAATACCTCGCAATGACGGAAGTCGTTTACGCAAAGGGGTACGTCATTGCGAGGTATTTCCGAAGCAATCCATAAAAAATTACTTAAATAACGTAATATCTATATTTAGTTACTAATTCAAAAAAAATATGTAAATCTTGAAAATTCAGTAAATCCTGTTAAAAAAAATATTAAAAAAAAATAAAAATGAACAACAAAGTATTATTTACATTACTAATCGCTGCTTGCTCCGTTTTTTCGGTAAAAGCACAGGAACAGGGAATTTTAGCATTCAAATCTGACTTCCCGGAACTCGCAAAACCATTATTGCTAAAAGAATTACAGCAAGACCTGCCAAACAAAGCAGAAATATGCTTTTATCTTGGCAATGTTTATTTCAAAGAAAACATTCTTGATTCGGCAAAATACTATTTTGACGAAGGCTTAAAACTTGACCCGCTTTCAGGACAAAATGCCGTAGGTTTGGTTATGCTCAAAATGAAAAACGCAGACAGAAAAGCACTTGATGCAGAACTGAACGCAATTTTCAAACAGAAACAAAACAAAAAAGACGTGCGCGTGTATGTTGCGGCAAGTTACGCATTCCTGTATAATGGGCGTGATGTTGATGCACTTGAATATCAGGGAAAAGCGCGCGGAATTGATAAAAAAAGTCCGCTTGTGTATATTCTCGAAGGCGATATTTTAGCCCCAAAAGGTGCAGGAAATGCGGCTGGGCGTTATGAAATGGCAATTACCTATGACGAAAATTGCAAAGAGGCTTATTTGAAATATGCGCGTATTTACAAACGTGTGAATGCAGACGAGGCAATCGCCAAATTGAAGGTTTTAGAAGAAAAAGACCCGAATTTTACGCTGATTTACAGAGAATTAGGCGATGTCTATTATGATATAAACAAGTTTAAAGAGGCTGCTGAATG
>JAISKN010000288.1 GCA_031260925.1 Prevotellaceae bacterium
CATTGCGGGCTTGACCCGCAATCTATTGAAAAACACTTGCAAGCGATTGCGGGTCAAGCCCGCAATGACACAGTATTATATTTTTTATGTCACAACTGAAAAGTCCAATTTTTAGAAGCCCCCTATGAAAAAAAACTGATAATTAAGCACAATATTGGAATTTTGGAATAAAAGCAGTACCTTTGCAAAATATTTGTAGAATAAATCTTTTGTATTTCATTTTACATTTTTCATTCTACATTTTACATTAAATACTGGGACTGTTTGGTTTTGACAGCGGGCAGGAGAGGTATGTAAGCACGCAGTGCATTGTCGGATAGCACTTTAATCATAGACGGCAAATTATAACTGGCGAAAATAATTACGCTCTCGCTGCCTAATCGAATTATAGTAGAACAGGCTTAATTGCGGCACAGATGCTGCAACGTGACATCTCTCAAATGCCTTGCTCTGAGGCGGTTTGGTCAAGAGGTGTAGGGAATATCAGAGATAGAAATTTTATGCTGTGATAAAATTTTGAAAATTTAGCAGATAAGGCGCAGGTTGGTGGCTTTGGTCTTGCCGGCGCACGAAAATTCAAAGCGAAGATAAGCGTGTAGAAAGCATATTGCTTCCTCGTTTGGACACGGGTTCGACTCCCGTCAGTTCCACAAAAAACTCTGTAAAAAAATTGCAGAGTTTTTTGTTTTTATAAAAAATTACTAACTTTGCAAATATTTCTGAACCAAGATTTTTACAAGATTAATAAGATTAAATGCCATAAAAAAGTAGGTGTCATTGCGGGTTTAACCCGCAATCGTTCGCAAGTATTTTTCAATCGATTGCGGGTCAAGCCCGCAATGACACGAGAATTTAATTGTAAATCGTAAATTGTAAATTGTAAATCGTAAATCTAAAATCGTAAATCGTAAATCATATTATGCTTACAGGAAAAAAAATATTACTCGGAATTTCGGGCGGAATAGCGGCGTACAAATGCCCCGAACTTATTCGCCAACTTATAGCCGAAGGTGCTGAGGTTAAGGTAGTTGCCACACAAAATGCGCTGCAATTTGTAACGCCAACGTCATTGCAGACGGTGTCGCGCAACAAAATCTACTACGAGGTTTTTGAGCCGATTGGCAACTTCAACCCCGAACATATTTCGCACGCCGATTGGGGCGATTTGTTGCTTGTGGCTCCTGCAACGGCGAATATTATCGGGAAATTTGCCTGCGGAATTGCCGATGACGCGCTTTCAACGCTCTTTTTGGCGTTTGACAAGCCCGTTTTTGTTGCCCCCGCGATGAATGACAAAATGTATCAGCACCCAATCGTTCAGCGCAATATGCGGCAGTTGCAAGCCGTTGATGTGCAGTTTATTGAGCCTGCTTACGGCGAACTTGCCTGCGGTACAACAGGCAAAGGTCGTATGGAAGAGCCTGAAAACATTGTGGCATATTTGAATGACTACTTTGAATAATGTAAAATGTAGAATGAAAAATGTAAAATGCAGAAATGCTTGATACTGATACTATATATTGCAAAGTTTTTGCATTATGAGTAAGATTAAATTTTTTTATGTTATTAATACATTACTATATTTAACAAATGTGTTAATAAATGTATATAATGGAAATGAAAAAGACATTATAATTCATTTTTATTTGCTTTTATTGCAATTTTTATTTTCTATTATTTTTGTCATCTTTATCAGTAAAAAATATAAGAAAAAAATATTTTTTTCTTGTTGTATATATTTTCTATTATTATTTATTTTAAGTTTTATACTAATGTTTTTTTGTTAGAGTTTTTCTACTTGATACTCAATACTTGATACTTGATACTTTAAAAAATATGAAAATTCTAATCACAGCCGGACCGACTTACGAAAAAATTGACCCTGTGCGTTTTATCGGAAATTACAGCACAGGCAAAATGGGTTTTGCACTTGCCGAAACTTGTGCCGAACGCGGTTTTGATGTGCTGCTGATTGCGGGCGTGGTGCATTTGCAAACGCAACACGCTAATATTCAGCGAATTGACATTGAAAGTGCAGCGCAAATGTATGAGGCTGTTATGCAGCATTTTACGGATTGCGATGCGGCGATTTTCTGCGCTGCGGTGGCAGATTTCACGCCCGAAACAGTTTATTCCCAAAAGGTAAAGCGCAAAGATAACGACTTGATTATCAAACTGAAACCAACGCAAGATATAGCGGCGGCAGCAGGCAAACTCAAACGCGAAAATCAGTTTATAGCAGGCTTTGCCCTCGAAAGCAATGACGAAGAGAGCAACGCGCTCGGCAAAATGCAGCGCAAAAACTTCGATATGATAGTGCTTAACTCGCTCAACGACAGCGGCGCAGGCTTTGGCTACGACACAAATAAAGTTACAATCCTGCACCGCAGCGGCAACAAAAAAACGCTGCCGCTGATGTCTAAAAAAGAGGTCGCAGAGAAGAGTGTTGATGAGATTTTGGCGTGATTTTGCAGGTTTTTAGCACGCAGATAACGCTGATTAAACGCAGATTTACACAGATAAAAATGAAGAACCCTGTCATTCCCGCGCAGGCGGGAATCCCATTTATACATTGCAATATGGGGATTCCCGCCTGCGCGGGAATGACACCTGTTTTTTTAGGGTATATATGCCAAAAATAGTTGGTAAAAAGTTACTATAAAAGGCATTGGCATTTGATTTGAATAAAGTTTATTTTAACACCTCAAAAAAATTATTAATCCTAATTTGTGTTAATTTGTGTAATCTGTGGACTTTTTTGCTGTTGCATAAAGTCATCAAACGAGGCTGTGTATGGGTTATTGTCTATTCCTGCGAGGGCGCACATAGAGGCGTGGCTTTCTCGGAGCAGTTTGTCAATGGCGGCTTTTCTGTCCAAAGTGAAATCGGGGAAAAGCGGCTCGCCTATTTTGAGCGTGAGTAGCGGGTGTTTTTTGCACCATAATTTGAAAATTCCCGTAGGCTCGCGGTACGAAATTGCCATCGGAAGTATCGGCACTTTGTAGCGATAGGCAAACGAAAAAGCGCCTGACTTGAATGGTCTAATCGGCTGAAAATAGTGCCAATTTGCACTTTCGGGAAAAACGTGTACCCATTTTTTCTTTGCGAGCAATTCGTCTAATGCACGCATAAACATTAGTGTTGTAGCCTTTGTTTCTGCCAACGGCACGCCCTGTATTGTGCGAACAACGCCGCGGTCTTTGCCTCGCAAAAGATGTTGCCACACAATCACAAAGGCTCTTTTTGGTCTGATTGCCCGCAAAACGCATAGAAAATCCCACCGCAAAACGTGATTTGAGATTGTAATAACACCATTTTTGAACTGTTTTTTGTTTTTTCGCAGAATTTCTGTTCCTTCGATTTTTAGTCCAAATCGGACTTTTTGCAGCAAAAAGACAAAGCAAAAGACAAAAATATAGAGCAAAAAACTCTTAATTCTAAATTTTAAAGTTTTATCAACAAATTGATAATTTTCATCAATAATCAAATCAACAATAGGAGGATTGTCTAAAATATGTTTGTCAGGCTCATTTATTGGGTAATCTATGCCCACGTTTGGAACGTATGGTTTTTTGGTATTTTTCATCTGTTTTTATTTTTTGCCACTGATTTCACTGATTAACACTGATTATTTTTCTGTGTATTCTCGTGTTTTCAGTGGCAGATTATTTTTTTATCTATTTTGTAAGTTGTTGATTTCTCATTTTAAAATAATCGGTTTTGAGCCATATTTTGAAGATAGGGTCTTGAATTTCAATGTTTTGCGCATTTACGTCAATAATTTCTTTTGAGAGCAATGTTTCTCTTATTTTGATAACATTGGCTGACGTTCCCAATTTATATTTTGCCAAAATATCTTTGGAACTCAAAGAGGTTTCGCCTGCAACAATGGCGTGCAGAAAATCAATTTGCTTGTTGGTAAGCGATTCTATCAAGCCGACAAAAAGCAAACTCAACTGATTTTTCACCCCCTCGTACGCCTCCATAATTATTGACACATCGCACATTTTTTTTGTCCGCAGCCACGATTGTTGCGCAATTTGCTGCACATAATACGGGTGATTTTCAACCAAGCCCGCTAACATTTTGGCATCTTCTATCGAAATGTCTTTTTTGGTATCGCGAAATCGTTTTTGTATAAAATCACCCCAAATATCATTGTCTATTTTATCCAAAAACATAATGTCGCCAAATTTGTAAAATGGCATCGAAACATTCGAGAAAATATCAAGCAACATACTCCTTTTGCTGCCAAAAAGACAATATGTAACTTGCTGATGCTGCTGCCAATGTGAGCGCAATTTTCGCTGAAAAGCGAGCGGGTTTTCAAACTCATTAATGCTTTGAAATTCGTCAATGCAGACAACAATTTTGATGTTTTTTGCCTTTGCAATGGTTTCTGCCAAATCTAAGATTTCGTCAGCATTTTTCTTTAATTCTTCCCAACTGATGCCGAATGAAATCTCCGACTGTGCATCGGGCGAAAATGAGATTTGAGGCAATAAACGCGAAAGAAAATGTTTGGCATTTTCTGCCAATTCTTCCCATTTGCTCGAAGTGGCTTGCAGAACATTTTGCGCCAACGACAAATAAAAATCTGATTCTGTTTTCACATTGAAAATATCTAACATACAGATTTTTATATTCTTATTGTCTGCCGTTACTTGCTTTGCAACACTTTTTACCAATGACGTTTTTCCCCACCTTCGAGGCGATATGATAATGGTATTTATGAGCGATGTAAAGTTTTGATACAATCGGTTACTCTCGCTTTCTCTATCGGTAAAATTCTCTGTATCAGCAATTTTACCAAAAACAAAAGGTGTTTCTTCTTTCATAAAATAAATTTTTTGCAAAGGTAAGTATTTTTTTTCAACTTACCAAATAGTAACTTACCTTTTAGTAAGTTACTATTTGGTAAGTTACTAAAAGGTAAGTTACATTTTTGTAACTTATCTAACTTACAAAAATGTAACTTGATTATATTCAAAATTTTACACAAAACATATAAATTTCTAAAATTTATTAGCAGAAAATGCCATTAAATCACTGACTTCAACTGACAAATATTGCGGGTTTGGCTCGGTATCACGCATTGTGTCGATAATAAGATAGGACACGTTGCCAAAAGTTGCCAATTCGTAATAATGGTCGTGTCCTGTAATTACTAAATCAACATTATTCTGAGAAAATAAATCAAGCATTTCGTAGGTTTCTTCGAGCGGAAAACTTCCAGCAGAAGTTGCCCAACTATCCGACCGAAAAATATTTGTGTGCGTCATAACGGTACAATGGCGATACTTTCCGCGTTCTTTGAGTTGCGATTTCAGCCACTGCATTTGCGATTTTCCAAGAGTGCCGCTGCCCGAATCAAGCACGATAAAAAAATCTTCCTCATTTGGCGTTTTCACCACAAAAGAATATGTTGCCGTGCCGAAATAACGTGCATAATCGTTCCATTGGTCATAAAGTAAATCGTGGTTTCCTATCGTGGTAAAAACCTGAATGTCAAATTGTTGCGTGTCAGAATTAAAGTCAAGTGCAGGCGCAAAAATATCAAAAGCACCGCGCACTGTTATCAAATCTCCAAGCAGCATCAGAAACGCATTTTGGCTATTATTTCGCGAAATATCAAGCAATTTTGTTAAATTATCGGTAGTTTTTTCAATATGAACGTCAGAGCCGACATAAAAACGATAGTCGTCTGCATTCATCTCAATAACAATCGGGGAATGTTGATTATTCCATTCCTGCGACTGCGCAAAACGTTTCTCTACATTTATGCTTGGCGGCAACCACAAACCTGTTAATTGAAACCGTTTGCAGCCAAACATAGAGATTGCAAGGCACAAAAGCAGATAATTGCGAAAAAATTTGTTTAAAATTTGTAACATAAGCCTATTCGTGTGGAAAATTCAAAAAAATTAGATGCCTGATGAAAAGTGCCTGCGGGTTTAAATGCCATTTCTGCCTGTAAATCAATATGTTGGCTTGTCGAAAAATGTCCTTTGAAAGTGTAGATTGGCGAAAAAAATCGTTCTAACTCAAATATTTCGCCGTTGCTGATTTTCAAGCCGACATTCCATTTTGAACTCTCTTTTTTGAGGCGCACTTCAATATTGTAGAGCAAATTAAACGGAACAACAAGATACCGATGTTGCATATTGTCATTTTGATAGCCCATAACGCTGATTGCCTGCGAAAAAGTGCCAATGCCAACATCAAAATAGTTGTGATAATAGCCGCCGTAAAATGCCGCCGATAATTCATTAATGTGATTTCTTGCAAATGCTCGGTAAATAATACGTTCTTCGAGATAAAATTTTCCTTTTTTTGCCTGTAAAATTGTGCGAAAAGTGCCAGAAACGGCATAAACATTGGCGGTAAAAAGTTTTACGCCGCAGTCAATTTCAAAATATTGCTTTATCGGAATTTCCGCAGTGAAAGCCAACCCGCCAAAATTTTGCCAAGTAGAATTGTAGCCATATTCTGCAAAAGTTGTCATTTTATAAGCCTTATCTTGTGCAAATAAAGTTCCAACATTGAGCAGAAAAGCGATAATCAACAAAACATAAAGGCAATTTTTTTTCATTTGTATGAATTTTATAAATACGATTTTTTTGCTTTATAAAATAAAAAAACGGACTTAAATATCCGTTTCTGAGGTCGTGAGAATTACCTAACTTGACGATAAGTAAGCCCGCGCGTAACACGCGAGCGTTACACTTACCCTTGTCAAGTTCTTGAAATTTCTCACGTTTCAGAAACAAGAATTACGTTAAACGCTTTTTAATATCTTTGAATGTGCATATTAGCACATTTTTATTTTTATTTCATTCAGTTTTTTGTTTTAATATAAAGTGCAAAATTACACTTTTTTTTCAATTTGTCAAATATTCAAGTAATGTAAATATATTAATCTGGATTGCTTCGGAAA
>JAISKN010000308.1 GCA_031260925.1 Prevotellaceae bacterium
TTTTTTGGCATCGCGGTAATTTTCCATTGTGCCGTGATAGTCCAAATGGTCGCGCGTGAGGTTGGTAAAAATGCCGCCTGCGAACTCCAAACCCGAAATTCTGTGCTGCACCACCGCGTGCGAACTGACTTCCATAAAGCAATATTCGCAGCCCGATTTTACCATTTCGGCAAGCAAGCGATTGAGTTCCAAACTGTCGGGCGTGGTGTGCGTTGCCTCTATTGGCGTGCTGCAAATGTAGTTGCAGACGGTGGAAAGCAGCCCCGTCTTGATGCCGAAACTCATCGTCAATCGGTACAAAAGCGTTGCGATAGTGGTTTTGCCGTTTGTGCCTGTAACGCCCACGAGTTTCAGTTTTTGCGATGGATTGCCGTAGAAATTTGAGGCGATTTTGCCGAGTGCTTCCAAACTGTTTTCAACTTCAAGAATTGTAAATTGTAAATTGTAAATTGTAAATTTTTCTGGTGTTTTTTCGCAAACTACAGCCACCGCACCGTTCTCTATTGCTTTTTCGATAAAGTCGTGTCCATCGACAGCCGTTCCGCGCGTTGCCACAAACAAATCGCCGCGTTCAACTTTGCGCGAATCGAATTGAATATTGTTGATTTCGATGTTTTCCAAACCTGTTAAGTTTTGAAAACTTAACAGGTTTTTTTGGTTTTTTACGGAAATATTTTTTAAAATTTTAGACAGTTTCATATTTTTTAGTTCTTAGTTTTTAACTTTTAGTTCTTAACTTTTAACTCATTTAGTTTTATCGGTTCAAGCGCGTTGATTTTCTCGGCGATGTCTTTAAAAACACGTCCGCAAGGTCCGCCGCCGTAGGTTCTGTCTGGCACTACTATTGCCACAATACAAGTATATTTTGGAGCATCGGCAGGAAAATATCCACAAAAAGAGGCATAATTATATTTGTATCCTTCTTTGCCTGTAAATTCTGCTGTTCCTGTTTTTCCTGCAATTTTTACATAATCTGACTGTGCGGAATGTGCAGTTCCTTCTTTGCGTGAAACAACAGACTCCAACATATATTTTATTGTGTCCAATGTTGCTTGCGAACAGATTTGTTTGTTAATAACTGTTATTCCTTTGCCGTTATCTACTAAATAAGGCTCTATCATTTTACCGCCATTTGCAATCGCATTATAAAAACGCAATATGTAAATTGGCGGCGCAGAAATTGAATGTCCATAAGTAATTCTTGCCAGATTATCAATTCTTGGTTTTGAAGAATTGCCTGTTTCTCTATTAATAATAAAATTTGCAGTATTTGGCAGAATATTTATTTTCTCAAAAAATTTCATTTTCAAAACTTCATCAAAAAAATCATCTACTCTGTTTTCATAGTGAGGCACAACTATATTTGAAATTCCAACATTGCTTGAATTTACAATAACATCAACCGCCGACAGTTTTTTCCATCTGAATTTTCCCTCGTCAGTTACTCCATATTTTGAAGATGAAGTGTTAATTGTGTCGTTTGTACTTACAAAACCGTTTTCCAAAGCAATCATCATAGAAACAATTTTAAATGTTGAGCCAAAATCACGAGCCTCTTTAAAAGCCATATCATTTCTTTCAGAATAAGTGGTTTCGCCTTTAAAAAGATTGGCAACCGCTTTGATTTTTCCTGTTGATGTTTCCATTACTATTACACAGCCTTGCGAGTATTTGTCTTTCAATTCATCGAATAATGAATTTGTTGCAATTTCCTGAATATCCATATCCAAAGTCAGCGTAATATCGTTGTTTTTGCTTAAAGTTTCCTTATATTTTTCCTCAATTCCCAAAATTGTTTGGTGTGCCAAATCATTGAATGGGTATGACGGCTCAATATTGCCGCTGGCATTCAGGCAAGAACTGTATTTGCCTTCTTTTTTGCACAAACAAAAATTTTCGATTTCTTTTAATTGAATTGCATCAACTTTATTGCGAAATTTGACATATTTTTTTCCTTGATAAGCGGCAGATATTACATCTCGATAGGATTTTTCCGTACCGCCAAGATAGTTGCAAAGTTGCCGCGACAACTCATTAATGCTGTCATTTACGTTAAATCTTTCGTCAGATAAATCCACATTGTATTTGTTGCGTTTTTCGCGCTGTTTATCATTTTTGCGTTTAACCCGCTGAACAATCTCATAGAGTTGGTTGCCGTCAAAACCAATTTCGTATTTGACAAAACCTTTCATAACAGGCTCTTTTTCATCTGTTTTCTTTTCCCAATAAATTTTGCCTTTTTCTGAAATAACTTTTTCTTTATTGGTAACAATCGTATTTTCTATATCCTGCCAAACATTATTGTATTTGGTTTTTGTAAAAAAAATAGAGAGTAACACTATGAGCGGAATTACCACGCCGAAAAAGATAAAGATGCCAATGTACCAGCCTTCAATTCGATTTTTTACTTTTTCCATAATTTTAAAATTTAATATTTAGAGTTTATTTATGATTTACGATTTATGATTTACGATTTACGAATTATGATTTACGATTTACGATTTATGATTTACGCGCAGATTTGCGGCTTTTACCATATATTGATAATTTTTTCTAATTTTTTGAATTAATGATTTATGATTTTAATTATGGCTTACTCTGTGTTTTCAATCGTAAATCGTAAATCGTAAATTGAAAAAACAATCGTAATTCGTAAATCGTAAATTGTAAATTGTAATTCAGTTTTCCACTTTAATTGGCGGGCGTTTTGAGTCCGAAATTCCTTTTGATTTAAGAGTTTTTATCACTTCTGAGCGTGTTCGCATACGGTTGAGCGAGTCCTCTGTAAGTTTGAGTTCGGTTTCAAGCAGATTTTTTTCCTGCCCTAATTGACGATTTTTGCTTTTAACCTGGTCATAATCAAGCACATTCCAAATGTAAATTATTCCAAGCAATAGTGCAAGCAAAATTACAGGCAGCCATTTGGTTATATTAATAATGAGCGTGCCGTCAAATAAACTTTTCCACGAAGGTATTTTGCCGATTTTTGCCGATATTTTTTTAAAGATTTGCATAATAAATTGGAATATAGAAGTTAGAATATAGAAGTTAGTTGTTAGTTGTTAGTTATTAGTTTTTAACTTTTAGTTCTTAGTTTTTAGTTGTTTTTAGTTGTTTTTCGTTGCTATGCGAAGTTTTGCGCTGCGCGAACGCGAATTTTCTTTAAGTTCTGCCTCGCTTGCCGTAATCACCTTATTATTAATCTGTTGCAGCGGTGCGATAACGTTTCCGTAAAAATCTTTTTCGATTTTTCCCTCAAAATTTCCTGTTTTAAAATAACTTTTTACCAATCTGTCTTCGAGCGAATGATAGGTAATTATTACAATTTTGCCCTCTTTCGCAAGCATTTTTGTTGCCTGCTCCAGCATACTTTTCAGCGCGTTGAGTTCGCCATTCACCTCTATGCGCAACGCTTGAAAAATTGGCGCAAGTTCCTTATTTTCACGCCCTTTCACATAAAAAGGCGAAAGGATTTTCACAAATTCAAAGATTGTTTCGATACGTTTTTTTGCCCTTTCGGCAACAATTTTTTTTGCAATTTTTCTTGCTGTGCGCAGTTCGCCGTAATGATAAAAAACGTCTGCAAGTTTTTCTTCCGAATAGTCATTTAAAATTTTTTCCGCTGTCAAGCCGCCTTTTTGGTTCATTCTCATATCAAGTTTTCCGTCAAATCGGTAGGAAAACCCGCGCTCGCTCTCGTCGAAGTGGTGCGAACTAACGCCCAAATCTGCCAAAATTCCATCAATTTTTTCAACATTGTAATATCTTAAAAAATTCTCCAAATGCTTGAAATTTCCGCGCACAAATGTAAATCTTTTGTCGTTCAAACTGTTTTTCAGAGCGTCAATGTCTTGGTCGAAACCAAAAAGTTTGCCGTTTTTGCCAAGATGTTTCAATATTTCCGCAGAATGCCCGCCGCCGCCAAAAGTGCAGTCAATATACACACCGTTTGGCTTGATATTCAAGCCATTAACGCTTTCTTGTAATAAAACGGGAACGTGATACAACATATATTTACGATTTATGATTTTAGATTTACGATTTGCTGCGCAGATTTGCGACTTTTACCATATATTGATAATTTTTCTAACTTTTTGAATTTACGATTTATGATTTTAATTATGACTTACGCTGTGTTTTCAATCGTAAATCGTAAATCTAAAATCGTAAATCAATTAGTTCTTTTTAGTTTTTCGCTCAACAAATCTTCAAACTCTGTTTCGGACAGCATTTTTTCTTTGTGGTTTTCTTTTTTGGTGATTGTAAAATAGTCGCCCATTCCTGCAAAAAGCACCTCTTTTTCTATATTAATCTCCTCACGCTGCGATTTATTCAACAAAATTCTGCCCGCAGCATCAATATCAAGATATTCGGTTGAAGAAAAAAGTTGCCATAACAGTTGTTTGCCATCTTTGGTGTTTTCGTCAATTTTTTCCTTTGCAAGTCTAAATTTTTCTTCCCAAACGCTCGGCGTATAAATCGACAATGAACATAAATGAGCATCAAAACGGCAAATCACCTGCAAAATATTTTCATCTGCAAGTTGCTTTCGATATTGTGAGGGTATCATTACACGCCCCTTTTCATCGAGTTTTCCGTCTGTTTTTCCAAAAAATAGTGCCATTGTTTTAATTGTCTGTTTTTGAACTCTGCAAAACTACAAAAAATTCCCCACTTCCACCCATATTTTACCACCTGAATTTATTAACAATTTTTGCATTATTTTTCAACATCTTTTCAACAAAAATCAACACGTTATCAACTGATTTTCAATAAATAATTAACAATTTTATCAACAAAAAATAAACTTTTAATTTTACTTGTAATTTCGCATTATTTGTTATAAATTTGCAGATAAAAAATTTTCGTTTTGACTCCTCACAAAAAGATATCGAAACTGCCTGAAAATGAGTTGATTAACGCTTGTAAAACTTCAAACGGCGCACTCTTTTTCAGAGAACTGTACAGCAGATATATTCTGCTGTTTTATGGTGTCGCGCTCAAATATTTAGGCAATGCAGACAAAGCAAAAGAGGCAGTTGAAACTGTTTTTAATGATATTTCACAAAAAATAACTGTTGAAAACATTGATAATTTCCGTATTTGGCTCTATTCTGAAATTAAAAGTTACTGTTTGAAATT
>JAISKN010000317.1 GCA_031260925.1 Prevotellaceae bacterium
TCTTTGAGCGACAGCGTTTTGATAACAGGGTCAAGCATAATGTCGGCTTTTTCAGGCTCAACGTAATATTCCGCGCCTGTTTTGTTGCCCAAAGCAGAAACAGTGTGCGATATAATTTGCTGCGGAGTAATGTTATTTGCCTCATTATAAGCCTGTTGCTTGTTTCGGCGATAGTTGGTTTCGTCAATGGTTTTTTGCATACTGTGCGTAATTTTATCAGCATACATTATCACCATTCCGTTCAGGTGGCGAGCGGCGCGCCCTGATGTCTGCGTGAGGCTGCGGTGATTGCGCAAAAATCCCTCTTTGTCAGCATCGAGTATCGCCACAAGCGACACCTGCGGCAAGTCAAGTCCTTCGCGCAGCAGATTAACGCCGATTAACACATCAAATTCGCCTTCGCGCAAACCGTCAAGTATTTTCACCCTGTCCAAAGTTTCAACATCGGAGTGAATATATGAACATTTTACGCCGTTTTTGCGCAGATAGGCATCAAGTTCTTCCGCCATTCGCTTGGTCAATGTTGTAACCAAAACGCGCTCGTGTTTTTCCACTCTAATAGTGATTTCTTCCATCAAATCGTCTATTTGATGGGCAGACGGACGAACTTCTATTTTGGGGTCAAGCAGCCCTGTTGGGCGCACAATCTGCTCAACGACAACGCCTTGCGATTTTTGCAGTTCATATTCTGCGGGCGTTGCGCTCACAAAAATTGCACGGGGAACGAGTTTTTCCCACTCCTGAAATTTCAGCGGGCGGTTGTCTTTGGCAGCGGGCAGCCGAAAACCGTATTCCACAAGATTTTTTTTGCGGGAGGCATCTCCGCCGTACATTCCGTTAATCTGCGGAACGGTAGCGTGGCTTTCATCTATAAAAACCAAAAAGTTTTTTGGGAAATAATCAAACAGGCAAAACGGGCGAGAGCCTTCGGGGCGGTTGTCAAAATAGCGCGAATAATTTTCTACACCCGAACAATAGCCGATTTCTTTTATCATTTCAATATCGTAATTGACGCGCTCGTAAATTCGTTTTGCCTCAAGTGGCTTTCCGATTTCATTAAAATATTCAACCTGTTTTCCCAAATCAAGCGCGATTTTGTCTAACGCATTGTTGATTTCTTCCTGTGTTGTAACAAAAATATTCGCAGGATAGAGAGTAAATTCCTCAAAATTTGCTATTGTTGAGCCTGTTTCTATGTCAAGCGTTTCGATAGTGTCAATTTCGTCTCCCCAAAAAATCACGCGCAAAATATAGTCGGCATAAGCCACAGACACATCAATAGTGTCGCCTTTTGCGCGGAAATTGCCTCGATTAAGTTCCATTTCGTTGCGCGAATATTGGGCTTTGACGAGAAAATTTAGATATTTGTCGCGCGACAGTTTTTGCCCGCAAGCGAGTTTTATTGCATTTGACTGAAAATTTTCGGGGTTGCCGATGCCGTACAGACACGACACAGACGACACAATAATTATATCGTTTCTGCCCGACAGCAACGAAGAAGTAGCCGACAAACGCAGTTTTTCTATTTCGGAATTAATTGCCAAATCTTTTTCAATATAGGTGTCTGTGGCTGGCAAATAGGCTTCAGGCTGATAATAATCATAGTAGGACACAAAATATTCAACGGCGTTTTCTGGAAAAAAGGCTTTAAATTCACTGTAAAGTTGTGCCGCAAGGGTTTTGTTGTGGCTGATAATGAGCGCGGGACAGTTGAGTTGTTGTATCACATTTGCTATTGTAAAAGTTTTGCCCGAACCTGTTACGCCGAGCAAAGTCTGATACGGCACTCCGTTTTCCACGCCGCGCACAAGTTCCTCAATGGCTTGAGGCTGGTCGCCCGAAGGCTTGTAATTTGATATAAGTTTGAAATCCATAAAATAGTCGAAAGTTGAATGTTGAATGACGAAAGTTTGTATCCCTTTTTTGAAAAACAATCACTATCTTTCATCTTTCGCCATTCATCTTTTTTTAATTGTTAATTGCTTGATGTCCAATGTCTTTTCTCCAAAAAAGGTTTTCGCAGTCGATTTTTGCGATTTCGGTTAAAACCTTTTCGCGCGCCTGTTTTAGATTGTCGCCTAATGCGGTGATAAACAGCACTCTACCGCCATTTGTGAGTAAGGGAATGGCGCGCCCTGCCTCTACAACGTGTCCTGCCTGTTTTGTTCCCATTTGGTAAATCTCCACATCTTGCAGTTTGTCGAGGTTTTTGATTTCAAAGCCCTTTTCATAATGCTCTGGGTAACCTTTTGAGGCGAGAACAACACCGAGCGAACATTGGTTATTCCACTGAATATCAGGCATTTTGCCGTCAATTACATCATTGAAAATATCGAACAAATCGCTTTTCAGACGCGGCAGCACTACTTCGGTTTCGGGGTCGCCAAAACGCGCATTAAACTCGATAACTTTTATTTCGTTTCTGGTCTTAATTAACCCGCCGTAAAGCACTCCGCAAAAACTGCAACCCTCTGAAATTAAGGCATTTGCGGTTTTTTGCATAATATTTTTTAGAGCAAAATCTTTGTCGTTTTCCGAAATAAACGGCAGCGGCGAATATGCGCCCATTCCTCCTGTGTTTGCGCCTTTGTCACCGTCAAAAGCGCGTTTGTGGTCTTGCGCAAGTTCGAGCGGGAACACATTTTCGCCATTCACAAGGCACATAAACGAAAATTCCTGCCCGTCAAGAAACTCCTCAACCACCACTTTGCCATCGCCAAATTTCCTGTGCAAAAGCATATCTTCAAGTGCCGATTTCGCCTCATCAAAAGTTTGCGCCACCACCACGCCCTTGCCCGCAGCAAGTCCGTCATATTTGAGAACAATCGGCGCGCCTTTTTCTGTAACGTATTGAATAGCAGCATTATAATCACCAAAAACTTGATATTCGGCAGTAGGAATTTCATATTTTTTCATAAGATTTTTGGCAAATTCTTTGCTGCTTTCTATTTGCGCAGCACGTTTTGTCGGAGCAAAAATCTTTAAGCCGTTTGCTTGAAAAACATCTGCAACGCCGGCAGCAAGCGAAATTTCCGGTCCCACAACGGTTAAATCAATCTGATTGTTCAAAGCAAAATCGAGCAGTTTTTCCGTATCAGTTTCGCCGATATTGACGCATTCAGCGATTTGCGCAATTCCCGCATTTGCAGGCGCAGCAAAAATTTTATCCACTTTCGGCGATTTTTTCAAACATTCGCAAATGGCGTGTTCGCGCCCGCCAGAGCCGATTACAAAGACTTTCATTTAGAGTTTAGTTATTAGAGTTTGGAGTTTAAAATTTTATTTGCAAAATTAATTAAAAATTTTGTAACTTTGTTGCAACTTTTTTTGTTTTTTTACGTCTTATATATCATACAGCAAAAAAAATAATTAACTTTGCATTTCTTAATCTTAAAAAATAATTTATTATGAAAAAAACTATCTCTTTTTATTCAAAAATTCTTGCAGGTTTGCTTGGTTTGTTAGGATTTACATACTGTAGTTTGCCAACGCCAACGTACGGTATGCCGCCTGATGAACACAAAATAATTGGCACTGTTACCGACAAAGAAACAGGCGAGCCAATTGAAAACATTGCTTTTATTGACAAGCAAATGGCTTGGGGAACAACTGTGCTTGATGCAGATACAATTTATGCTGATGCAAATGGACAAGTTAAATTTTGGTGTAATGGCAATCTTTATTTAGATGTCAAAGATTTAGACGGCGAAACAAACGGATTGTATAACGACACTTCAATCGTTATGGAATATTCAGACATTCCTTTTGTTTTTAAAGGCGAAAACCAATACGGAACTGAGATTTATGAGGCAGAATTAGATGTTCAATTAACCCCTAAAAAATAAATATTATGAAAAAATTTATCAAAAATTCATTTATTTGCTTGTCTGTAATTTTAATGGCAAGTTGTAGTAAATCTTCTCTCTATTGGGACGGCGATTTTGGCTATGTCGGCGATGAAAAATATACCGACTACGGCGAAAATCCGTTTATTAACACAGCAGAGCAGCCAATCTCGACATTTTCGATTGACGCTGACGGTGGAGCATACTCAAATATGCGCCGCTTTATGAATCAAGGACAACTGCCGCCAAAAGAGGCAGTCAGAATTGAGGAGTATCTCAACTATTTTACTTTTGATTACGTTGAGCCAAGCGGCAATGAAAATGTTTCAATCGAAACAGAACTTTCTACTTGCCCTTGGAATCAAGACCATTATCTTTTAAGAATTGGATTAAAAGGCAAAACATTGGACTTGAATAATTTACCAGCCTCAAACTACGTTTTTCTGATTGATGTTTCGGGGTCAATGAATTCGTCAGACAAACTCGGAATACTCAAAGCAGGTTTTAAACGTATGGTTGATGTACTCGGCAGCAACGACAGAATTGCCATTGTAACCTACGCTGGTGCAGAGAAAGTCGTGTTGCAATCTACTTCGTGCAACGAAAAAGACAAAATCAAGAAGGCGATTGACAAACTTGGAGCAAGCGGCTCTACAGCAGGTGCAAAGGGCATTACTACTGCTTATGAAATTGCGCAACAGAATTTTATCACAGGTGGCAATAACAGAATTATTCTCGGCACTGACGGCGATTTTAACGTTGGAATTTCCTCGCAGGAAGAATTGGTGCAACTCATTGAAACAAAACGTGATAACGGAATTTATTTAACCGTTTTAGGGGTCGGCACAGGCAATCTCAACGAAAGTATGATGGAGCAGATTGCAGACCACGGAAATGGAAATTATGAATATATTGACAACGTTAAACAGATTGAGAAAGTATTTGTAAATGAGCGGCTTAAATTTTATGCTGTGGCAAAGGACTGCAAAAATCAGGTAACTTTTAACCCTGAAATGGTAATTCAATACAGATTAATTGGTTATGAAAACCGTATTCTCAATCAACAGGATTTTGAAAATGATACAGTTGATGCAGGTGATTTAGGCTCTTCACAAACAGTTACTGCACTTTATGAACTTGTTATGACAGATGCAACAGTTGCATTGCCAGTCGGCACTTTTGATTTTAGATATAAAATGCCGAATGAAACTCAAAGCCGTTTATTAACGCATAATATCAACAGTGCAAAAGTTGCTGTCGAAAATTCTTCTGAAAATCAACGTTTTGCCGCTGCTGTTACAGGTTTCGGCTTGATACTCAAACAATCGGCATACAAAGGCAATGTTAATAAGCAAATGGTTTTAGATTTGGCAAACGGCGCAAAAACTTTTGACCCATTTGATTACAGAGCCGAATTTTGCGAACTGGCAAATTATTTACCTTAACTAAAAATTTTAAAAATAATTTATTATGAAACACGCAATTTCTTTTTACTCAAAAATCCTTACAGGTTTGCTTGGTTTGTTAGGTTTTACATACAGTTGTTTGCCTAAACCAGAGTACGGAATGCCGCCTGAATATCACATTAACGGCAAAGTAACCGACAAAGTTACAGGGCAGCCGATAAAAAATATTTGGGTTGCAAGCGAGCCTTTTGGAATTCCAAAATACGGAGGTCCAGATACAGATTGGTCGCCAACTTTTTCAACTTATACAGACGAAAACGGTGATTATTCAGTTTATGCTTATGAATTTCCGCCTCAAATTTTCTTTAATGATATAGATGAGGCTGAAAACGGCTTGTATAACGACACCGTAGTATCTATCGAAAGGTATCATAATATTCTAATGAATGTTGAATTAACGCCAAAAAATTAATAGATTATGAAAAAAATCTATAAAATTTCTAATTCAATAATTATTGCAATTATGGGAATTTTTGGGCTTTCTTCGTGCCAAACTATAAAAGTTATGGCAAAAGAAATAATAGAAGAACAACAGAAAACAGAACAGATACAACAAGAACAAAAGCCTCAACCACAACCGCCTGCTACTCCCAAATATGGTATGCCAATAAGCAAATACGGTATGCCGCCCAGTGTTTGGAACCGCAAAGTAAATCAATAATTCAATTAATAATCAAAAATACAAATCTGCGTAAATCCGTTAAATCTGCGTTATCTGCGTGCTAAAAATAAAAAAACAATGAACTTTAAGAAAAAAATTGCACTCGAACTTTTCCGAAAAATCAAGCATAACGATGCCAAACTGCACGAACTGAACTACATTTTTTGGGAATGTACTCTGCGCTGCAACCTGCGCTGTATTCACTGCGGCAGCGATTGCAAAGCGGAAATTGAGGTGCAGGATATGCCCAAAGAGGACTTTTTGGCGGCGATTGACAACATCACTCCGATTGTCAATCCCAACCGTACAATGATAGCAATCACAGGCGGAGAGCCGCTTTTGCGCAAGGACTTGGAAGAGGTCGGCGCAGAACTCTACAAGCGCGGTTTCCCTTGGGGCATTGTTACAAACGGAATGCTGCTCAACGAAAATAGGCTAAAATCGCTGCTGAAATCGGGCTTGCGCTCTGCCACTGTGTCGCTCGACGGGCTGGAAGATGCGCATAATTGGATGCGCTGCTCGCCTGTCAGTTTCAAAAATGCGGTCAAAGCAATTTCGCTTTTTGCCCGCACTGATAATTTCCGTTTTGACGTTTGCACCTGCACAACGCAAAAAAATATCAATCAACTGCCTCAAATAAAAGAACTTTTGATTTCGCTCGGCGTAAAAGAGTGGCGCGTTTTTACCGTTTCGCCTATCGGCAGGGCAAAAAATAACCCCGATTTGCAACTTGACGATAAGCAGTTCCGCAGCGTTTTTGAGTTTATCAAAGAAGCGCGGCAAGAGGGCAGAATTAAGGTAAATTACGATTGCGAGGGCTTTCTCGGCGATTATGAGGGCGAAGTGCGCGACAACTTCTTTACCTGCCGAGCGGGCATAAATGTCGCCTCTGTGCTGGTTGACGGCTCGATTTCGGCTTGCCCCGATTTGCGCGCAAATTTTATTCAGGGCAATATCTACAAAGACAGTTTTGCAGATGTTTGGCAAAATAAATACCAGATTTACCGCAACCGAAGTTGGACAAAAACAGGCAAATGCGCCGACTGCAAAGTGTTCCGCTACTGCGAAGGCAACGGCTTGCACCTGCACGATGAAAACAGCGGAGAATTGCTGTTTTGCCATTACGAAAAACTTTTAAAATAATGATTAATGTTTAATGTTTAAAATGTATACCCGTATGCTTGCCTAACTTTCATTGTAAGTGACTGATTTACTGCATTTTATAGCAGAAAATTAAATACGCGCTAATTGTCTGTAAATCAGTAAATTAACCACATTTTTAGGTATATTTACGGGTACTCATAATGTTTAATCATTAATCATTAATCATTAAACATTAACCACTAACCAATTATTCATTTTTTTTCTTTTTGTCAAAAAATAATTCTAATTTATAATTCTTTATTCATAATTAATTCTTATCTTTGCAGCGCAAAAAAAGTCGCAGCAAACAATGAATCTTCAAGGAGAATTGCTTTATACAGGAAAAACCAAACAGGTTTTTGCTACCGAAAATCCCGAACAGGTCGTCATCTACTACAAAGATGACGCGCTTGCATATAACGGAATAAAGCGCGCGCAAATCACCAACAAAGGCGTGATTAACAACAAAATTTCGGCAAATATCTATTTACGTCTCGAAAAAATGGGGTTCAATACGCATTTTATAAAATTGTTGAGCGACCGCGAACAACTTTGCAAACGCAAAGAAACTGTTATTCAACTTGAATTTATTGTGCGCAATATCGCTGCGGGGTCAATGGCAAAAAGGCTTGGCTTGAAAACAGGAACAAAACTTTCTACGCCCGTTTTTGAAATTTGCTACAAAAATGACGAACTGAACGACCCATTGATTAACGAATATCACGCAGTTGCACTTGGATTAAGCACATTCGAGGAATTGGCTGAAATTCAGTCGATTGTCAAAAAATTAAATTTAGAATTGCAAAATATTTTCGATAAAATTGGCGTGATTATGGTTGATGCAAAATTTGAGTTTGGCAGGACAGCAGACGGAATTTTGGTGCTGTCAGACGAGATTTCACCAGACACAACGCGCCTTTGGGACAAAAAAACAATCGAAAGCCTCGACCGCGACCGTTTCAGACACGATTTAGGCAAAGTAGCAGAGGCTTACAACGAAATTTTAAACAGACTGAATAATGAATAATGATTAGTGTTTAATGATTAATGATTAATTGCTGCTGCTTGCAGAAATTATCATTAAACATAAAAATTAGTCATTCAAAAAATTAATCATTAAAAATTAAAAATTAATAACTGCTACTTTCAAAATTTATCATTAAACATAAAAATTAGTCATTTAAAAAATTAATCATTAATCATTAAAAATTAATAACTGCTACTTTCAGAATTTATCATTAAACATAAAAATTAGTCATTCAAAAAAAATAATCATTAAAAATTAATCATTCATCATTATAAAAAAATGAAGGCTTTAACAAAAACAGATTATCATTTTCCGAAACAGACCAATGTTTATCACGGAAAAGTGCGCGATGTTTATACTATCAGCGACAATCTTTTAGTTATGGTTACTACTGACAGAATTTCGGCTTTTGACGTGGTGCTGCCAAAAGGAATTCCGTATAAAGGACAGATTCTCAATCAGATAGCAGCAAAATTTCTTGATGCCACTACTGACATTTGCCCAAATTGGAAGACTGCAACGCCCGATTCTATGGTTACGGCGGGCTTGCTCTGCAAAGGCTTTCCTGTGGAAATGATTGTGCGCGGCTACCTTTGCGGCAGTGCGTGGCGTGCATACAAAAGCGGCGTGCGCGAAATTTGCGGAGTGAAAATACCTGACGGAATGCGTGAAAATGAGCGTTTTCCTCAGCCGATTGTTACTCCGACTACCAAGGCGGAACTTGGCAAGCACGATGAAGATATTTCGCCTGCAGAAATTATTTCGCAGGGGTTGGTTTCTGCCGAAGATTATGCTGTTTTGGAAAAATATTCGCTCGGTTTGTTTGAACGCGGAACGGAAATTGCCGCAAAACGCGGTTTAATTCTTGTTGATACAAAATATGAATTTGGCACTCAGAACGATAAAATTTACTTGATGGACGAAGTTCATACGCCAGATTCGAGCCGATATTTTTATATTGACGAATATCAGGAACGTTTTGAAAAAGGTTTGCCGCAAAAGCAATTATCAAAAGAATTTGTGCGTGAATGGCTGATAGAAAACGGTTTTCAAGGCAAAGAAGGGCAGCAAGTTCCAGAGATGACAGAAACAATTATCGCAGGCATAAGTGCCAGATATATGGAACTTTACGAGCAAATCACAGGTGAAATGTTTGAAAATATTTCAAACGAAAATATAGAACAAAGAATTGAGAAAAATGTTTTGGCTTATTTAGAAAATATTTGAAAAAATAAAAATGAATATTGCATTTATAATCATATTAGTAATTTTTGGGGTAGCATTGCTGTTTCTTGAAATATTCTTTTTACCGGGAATAACAATCGCTGCGGTAGCGGGTATTAGTTGTTTAGTTGCCGCAATTATTGTTGCTTTTATAAATTATGGTACAGTAGCAGGCTGGACAACTTTATTAATTTCTATCGCGCTTTTGGCAATATTTATTATTATTTTTATAAAAGGAAAATTTTGGAAAAAAGTGTCTTTAAATGCAACAATTTCTTCAAAAGTTGAATATAAAAATCTGTCTATAAATGTTGGTGAAAAAGGGGTTTGTGTTTCCCGTCTTGCCCCAATGGGTAATGTAGATTTTTCGGGCAATATAATTGAAGTAAAATCATTAAGCGGTTTTATTGATGTCGGCAAAGAGGTTGAAGCAGTTGTAATCAATGAAAATGAAGTTTTAGTAAAACCTGTTTGAATATTTAATAATTGGGGTATTAGCTCAGTTGGTAGAGCGTTTGGTTCGCAATCAAAAGGTCAAGGGTTCGACTCCCTTATGCGCTACAAAATATAATTTAAAGCACTGATAATCAACAAGTTATCAGTGCTTTAAATTGATTTAAGCGTATAAAAAATAATATTCAGACAATAAAAATATTGATAATCAGTAACTTAACAAAAAAACAGACATAAATAGATTTTTATCGTTCGTAATTATCTGAATATTAATAATTTATAAAAAATATTTAATTATGGGACGTAAAAAAAGCATCATAATTTTTCCGCATTTGAACGATTGCAAAGGCAATCTGTCAAAAGATTGGTATGTAGAATATCAGTACCAAATTCCTGGCGAAAAAGATAAACGCAAAGAGCGAATTTATCACGGGCTAAATGAGGGAGACGAACAATGCCGCCGCAATGCAGCAAAAAAAATCATAGATTAAATAAGGTTTGCCGTATTTTACATTAATGCTATTTACCCACATAAACCGCAATGTTTTAGTGTCAGTTTTTGCAGTGGCAGAAACAAAATCTTTGTAAGTTTTGCCTTTGGTTTTGCCGTCTTTTTGCAATAATTTATACCACCATTTTAGGTAAAATTCGCGGGTATGTTTTGGTAAAATTATTTCATCAATACCGAATAGATTTTTACTTGGAATATATTTGCCACCTAATAACTTCATAATTCACTGATTTTAAGTTATTTATAAAAATATTAATGCGGTTTTGTGATAGTGATTGTTTTCCAACTATCATTCTCAAAAAAATCTTTGAGCGTAGAATTTAATGCTATTTTTTTTAGTTTAATAGCAGTTTTACCCGCTCTTGCGTCATAACTAACTCTTTTAACTGTATATAAATTTGCTTTTTTTACAGTAGTTTTCTTTGTTTTTGTTGCCATAATTCACTGATTTTAAGTTATTTATAAAAATATAATTGCGGGTCAATAGCCACGCCGTTGTATTTCAAAGTGAAATGCAAGTGTGCGCCTGTGCTGTTACCTGTGTTGCCTGTTTTGGCGATTGTGTCGCCCTGATTGACTTTTTGCCCTACGGTTACAAGTTGCTGCGACAAGTGCGCAAAACCTGTTGTATAACCGCCATCGTGCGCCACTCGTACCGACAGCCCACCGCCCGCGCTTGTATCGTTCCACACTTTATCTACAACGCCGTCTGATACCGCCAAAACGGGCGTGCCTGGTGGGTTTCACAAATCAACGCAAATCAACGAAATTAAACGAAATTCGACAAAATTAAACGAAATTCGACAAAATTCAACACAAAAAAACGCCGTAGGTAGAATTACCTACGGCGTTTTGCTGCTGAAATTTAAAATCTATTCAATTTGCTTGATAATGCTTTGCTGCCCAAGTTATTACCTTTGTACCTTCGTCTAAACTTGTTTGCACAATTTTATAGTTAGGATTGCCATCGTAGCCTAATGCTTTGTGCAACGATTCATAAGCCCCAAGTAATGGGCGCGTCATTTTTCTATCTTTGCGGGAAATCGCATTTTGATAATCTTTAAAGTCGGCACGCTGCCCACGTTTTAATTGTTTTTTAACGTCAAGCACAGCGTCAAGTGCAACTAAAACGCCGTTCCACGCCGTATTACCTGCCATTTTTACATATTTGCTATCATTGTAATAATCGCCGTCCTTTTCTGCTTTTTCAGATAAAATTTCTTTTGCGTTACTCATATAGCGCATTGCCTCTTTAATTGGGTGTTTTAATTCTGCCATAATATTTACGTTTTAAAATTTTTGCAAAGGTACAAAATTATTCCAAAATAATAACATATTTTTCACACAAAAATTTTACAATAGCAGGGGATAATATTTTTTCCGAATTTTTATAATCAAATTGTGCCAAATCCGTAATTGAGTTGTATAACCAACGCGAAAAAACTCGCGAACTCACACCCGCAGCCCGCGCAATTTCGCTTTTGTACATTGCTTTGTATTTTTTCTCTTGCATAGTTACGAAAATTTAAAATGTTTGCAAAAATGGGGCTGTTTTTGTGCCTTTGTATTTACTTCGGTTTGCAGTCTTACGGTTGCATTAAAGTCTTTTATGCAGTTTTTGCGCCGTGTAACTTCATTGAAAAAAGCATCTACCTGTTCGGGGTTGTTTTTGATTAAATCAACTCCCATTTTCAGCATTGATTTTAGCAGAAAATTATTCATTGATTTTCAGCATTTTTTTGATTTCTGAATACGGTAAGCCGCAAATTGCCTCAAATTCGCGTTCTTTGATAACAGAAAAGTCCCAAATATTCATTGTATAACGCTCAACGCAATAGCGGAAAAACGTGTAAATCAATAAGTTTTCGGGCGTTGTTTCAAGCCGTTTTGCGTACTCAACGAGCAATAGTCGGCACGGCTCGGGCAAAGTTATTAGCAACTCGTTTTCTGCAAGTGCTTTTTCAACTTCAACCTGTTTTTCGACAGTTTGGGGCGCGCGGGCTTCGAGTTGTTCAATCTGTAAAAACAAATCTTCAACCTGTTTTGTCAAGTTGGTACGCGCAATTTCAATCTGCTCATTTTCATATTTAAGATTGTCGAGTTCGCGCACGAGTTCGGAATTGTCGGGCTGCTGTGGCGGTGTAGTGAATACGTCAAAAAGAATATTAAAAATTTCTTTCTGCGACAAATCGGGATAGAGTTCGTTAAGGTGCTGTAATTGTGCATCTTCCAAACGTACCGTTAATTGTTTGTTAATCATAATTTTTTTGTTTAAAATTTATTTATAAAAATATGTTTGTTTTCAATGTATGCAACTGATTTTCAGTATATTTACAAAATTGTTTTCAGTTGTTTTCAATTTGTTTTCAGTTGTTTTCAAAATGTTTTCACTTGTTTTCAAAATGTTTTCAGATTGAAAACAAAAAAAACATACCAAAAAAAACAGCGTTTAGCCATTGTTTTTAGTATGTTTTTTCGTTTTCAAACAAAATCGTTTCCGATTTTGAAGTACAAAGGTAATACTTTTTTTTGATATTCCAAACAATTTAGTGAAAAAAAATATATTTTTCAGCAGATTTTTTTCAGTAAAAATGAGAAAAAATAAAAAAAAGAAAATCCCCCAAATCGTAAGAAGTTGAGAAGTTAGCAGTATAATTGGTTGATATTCAATTATTTATCAACTTCTTGCC
Organism: Prevotellaceae bacterium; assembly: GCA_031260925.1. Classification (GTDB taxonomy): domain Bacteria; phylum Bacteroidota; class Bacteroidia; order Bacteroidales; family Paludibacteraceae; genus F0058. The sequence continues at coordinate 13,021 of JAISKN010000317.1, forward strand.
AAGAAGTGCCGTAAGAAGTAGTGAGAAGTTGAGAAGTGAAAACGCGAGAAGTTGGAAGTACCTTTTGAGAAGTAAAACGCTGTTTTTAAGAAGTAGTAAGAAGTTGAAAATCGGCTATATCTATCTTTTAATATTCTTTTTCTTATTGAATATTAAGAAGTTAAATAAAAAGAGAGTAATCGGAAACGCATTTAACTTCTCAACTGCTTGCACAATTCCACTTTTTAGGGGGCGGGACAACGGCAAAAAAACGGCTGCGCCAAACTTTAAAAGGTCGCGCCTTAGCGCGTATTTTTTTTAAGTCGCTAACCTTAGTGTTTTTTTTGAAAATTTTTCTTAAAAAAAACTTGCAGGGAAAACAAAAATTTTTATTACCTTTGCGTTTGAATATTACGGCGCAAATCTTTATTGATTTTTGCCCCCTGCTGTTTTTTTGTGATTATTTTCGACTGCAAAGATAGGTAGTATAATCTAATCATTGTATTAAAAAATGTTAAAGTTTTTACTTTACTACTTAATTTATAATGATTTTAAATAAAAAATAAATATAAATTGTTGATTATGAACACAATAAACGAAAGAATTAGATTTTTTTTAAAGTCGAAAAAAATTACAATTCAATCCTTTGAGAAATCAATAGGGCGAACAAATAGGTATCTTGGACATACAGAGAGTCCGACAAGTAATGTGCTTGCAGACATAATGAGAGTATATTCAGAATTAAACATTGAATGGCTTATTACGGGTAATGGTGAAATGAAAAAAACGGAAAATGTGCAAAAAAATGACGTTTTTCAAGAAAATAGTAGCGTATTTATTGGTAACAATAACAAAAAAAGTACAATCGAGGTGAATTACGACACCCAAAAAAATTTAATTGTCGAAAAAGCCCTAAAAATTTTACTAATTAGGGCTTTTAATTAGTTTAAGCCTCTTTTTGAGCCAAATAGTCCGCATTGAGAGAATACGGAATGTTGATAGTCGCGCCCAAGAACATTGTTAGCGACAATTCCGCGCCCGCTTCAATATCTACAATGTAGTAAGTTTCGCTGTCCAACTGAGTTTCAGTGTTCAGACTTACTTTATTGTCGCGATAATTGGTAGCGCGAATTTCCTGTTCAAAACTGTACTCTTCCGAGCCGAGATTTTTTGCAGGGTGATAATTGCCGACTTTCAAATTGTTTAAAAATTGAACGCCTGCTTTTGCCTGATTGCAAGTTGCATCAATGCGGCGAATGCGTGTAGGAACGTAGTTGAAAAAGTCGCCAGCGGCGATTAAACGTTCTTCGTTAGAAACAACGATATTTTCGTCAGCGAAACCGCCAACAACAGCGTCAATACTTTCACCCAAAACTTTGTTCAAAGCATCTTGTGTCATATTGCGCAATGCACCTGCAAAAATAGCCACGCGCTTTTTGTCTGTCGCGTGTGTGTTCTTTACAACGTAAGGAACATTCAAAGTCCCTACTTGGTCAAAAGTAAGTCCCGTAAAACTGCGTTTCTTTTTGCTGTCCTGTTTTACCTGCTCAGTAACGTTTTGATAAGGGTTTGCCCCCTGTCCATAATAACCTTTTTTCATAATTTACTTGTTATAAAAATGTGAATTTTCGTTTTACTCATCGCCTTTTGGCGGCGTTGGTGTAGTTTTTGTTTCTTCGGGTTTAAGTTTGTAGTACAACCAACCAAAACCTGCTAACAATACAACGATTATAATTATCGTTGCCTTTTTGTTGTCTTTTAAAAAGTCCATAATTTTGAATTTTATATTGTTAAAAAATTAATTTTGAATTAAAAAAACTAATACCGTTGTTGGCGTTTAGAAAAAAGGAAGTGCATTATTCATTGTTATTCCTAATCAATGAAACTT
>JAISKN010000019.1 GCA_031260925.1 Prevotellaceae bacterium
TCGCAATGACGGACAGCGTTTGTCGTCATTGCGAGGTATTTCCGAAGCAATCCAGTAAAAAAAGTATAAAATTAATTTTTATAAGCATTTAATTGCAAATGAAATCAGCAATTACAATATGAATATTAATTTTTCCCAAGTAACCGCATTTTCTAAATTATCGCCATTTTTCTCAATAAGATGCAAAAATTTCATTCCTGCGTTTTTTGCGCCGATGCCGTCTGTGTCGGCTCTGTCGCCGATTACAAGCGTTTTTTCGGGTGTTGTTTGCAATTTTTCTGCTATCTCTAAAAAGGGGCGCACAGATGGTTTTAATGCGCCAAATTCTTCGGCATTGAACAAGTTTCGGGTTTCGGTTGAAAGTCCGATTGCACTCATTCGCTCTGCAACGGCTGCATAATCGGAAAAAACGGCTACTTTTATGTTCTTTTTGGCTAAAATTTCAAATATTTTTTCTGCGCCGTTTCTTGCGTTATAATACTTTTGCAGCGTATTTGTGAGCGCAACTAAATATTTTTCAAAATACCATTTTCTCAAAAATTCTGCTGTATATTTCTTATTTTGCAGATTTTTAGCCATTTTTTCAAAAAAGTTTTTGTAAAAATTCTCTGATGTCAAAAAATCTACTCCTTTGAGTTGATTTCTTGTTTTCCGTTCCGCTTTTATTAAAAAAATATCTTTGATATTTTGACATAACAACTTGACGGCAAATTGTTTTTTATTATACAAAGTGCCGTCAAAGTCAAAAATTATTCCGTCAATATTTTGGAAAATCTCGGTCATTAATATTTATTCTATTTATGATTTACGATTTTAGATTGAAGAGTCAAATTTTTAAAATATGCGCAGCAAATCGTAAATCGTAAATCGTAAATCAAAAATAATTAATCATTAACCATTAATCATTATTATTTAGCCTCTCCTTCCAACTCTCTGAACATTGCGTGGCGTTTTTCGTCCTGCATCAAAAGCGTCAGTTTGAATTGTCCTTCGCGGTAGCCCAAATCTATGCAACGCGCTTTGAATGTTTCAAAAGATTGCTTTGGCAAGAAATGCCCCTGCGGGTCTTTCAAACGGTCAGAATTGCGTTTGTCAGCATATTCAGGGTTCATCTTTTTGAGATTTTCATCAACCAAACGAGTGAAATTATCTGCCTCTTCTTTGGTAACTTTCACATTTTCTGAAAATTCGTAGTAAAAATCATAAACCGAAAACTCAACATCTGCGAAACCGACAAAGAAACGCACGCTGAGCCTTGCCTCTTTTTCCGCTGCGTGAACGGCATCAATAAACTGTCTTTCCGACAATTTTTCGCCTGTCAAAGAGATTATGCCAGAGGCTTTTTGAATAAACTGAATTTTCGGAAAATCTTTATATTTGCCCGTAACAATCACAATATCATTCATATTGTAGCGGTACAAACCCGATGGCGTGGTAACAATTACGTCATAACGCTGCCAAAGTTCGAGTTCGTGTGTCTGGTAAATTTTCGGGTTTTCAGTGCCAAATTCCTCCTCTTTGATGAACTCAAAAAAGATTTTGTTCGCCGCAAGCACAGTGTCTTTTGTGCGCGGGTCAATCACCATTCCTGTCTTACATTCGGAGGCAAAATAGGAAAATTCAAAAAAGAGCGTATTGTCAGGAAAAGAGTCTTTTACTTTTTCAAAATAAACTTTTGTGTTGCCGCAAAGCCAAACTGTAATTACCTGTAAATTAGGCCAGTAGTGCTTTGGAAGAACAGTGCCGAGTTTTGCACGAAGGTCTCTGAGTTCCTGCGCGCGTTCTGGGTTTGGCTTAATTCCTGCAAGAAGTGCAGTGCGAATTTCTGGTGAAATATCAAATTTATCGCTGATTGTGCCGTTTTCAATATCATTGAGATAATCATCATAAAATTCATTAACATTATTTTGCATTTCAATCAATGTCGATGAATTTGCGGTGATAATCCAAGTGATATTCTGCTCAATCGAAATACGCATTATCGCATAATAACGCGCTTTGTAGTCCTCAATCAAGAAAATATCGTGAGGCGCAGAATAAATCGGATACATAAATTTCGGAATATCGCGCTGCGACATACCCGAAATTGAACCGTAAAGCGTGCCGTCTGGCGCCGCGCCTTCTACGGCTTTGCCTACAATAGAAACAGTTTTGCCGTCAAAAACGTGCGGACGGTGTTTTTGCGCAGTATAAAACCAAACTTGGTTCATCTTACTGAAAACTTCCTTGTAGTATTTTTTCGTGATAGGAATCCACTTCGGCGTGTTGGTTGTGCCGCTTGTGGTGGCATACATTATTGGTTTGCCGGGGAAAAGAACGTCTGTTTCGCCCTGTTTATGACGCTCAATATAAGGCTGTAAATCTTCATAAAGACTTATTTTTACCTTTTCGTCATAAAGTTTATACAACTCTTCGGTTGTTTTAGCCTGTAAAATGCTTTCAAAATCGTGTTCTTTGCCGAAAACAGTGTCTTTCGACTCCGTTAAAATTGCTCTTAACGTTGCTTCCTGCGCCTTTTTGGCGTTCCTTGCTTTTCGTCTAAATTTAGCAAGTTCAATAATTCCCACGACTGATAAGCCGGCTTTAATTTTTAATACACCTTTTGTTTTTGCTACTTTCATAGTACTTTTTTGGTTTTAGTAATGTATTTTAAAAGAAAGTGCAAAGGTAAGAAAAAAATCAACATAAACCACTATCAAATCTTAATATGTTGTGTTAAGCCTCCCAAAAAGATAAATTTAGGTTTCATATTACCTATTGTCGATTATATAACACGCACATTTTCAGCCGTTTATTAAAATCTGTGGCTGCCAACATTTTTTCCAACGGGAGGTGCATTCGGTAGCACCAAAAATTGTCGGGGTTGTCGGGGTAATTTATTCTTTCGCTTTGAAAATCTGGGTTAGCGATGTTGCTGTCGAGCGCAAAATAGTCCTGCAACGGAATTATTGCGAACATAGAATTTGCCCTAAACTGCTCACTGATAATCTTTTCCGCAATTTCAGGCGTGCAATTTTCGGGAGCAGCACCTGATGCAAAAAGCATTGAATTGTAGAAACGCTGCGTCTGCTCGCGATTTTCGTGCCACCACGCTCGAATTGGCGACATATCGTGCGTGCCGCTGCTGCAAACCGAAAAATAGGGCGTGTGATACGGATTTACAAATTCTTCGGTCGGACTTTTTGGCATTCGCTGAATTTCAAGGCTCAAAATGTGCAGTTTTTGCATAACTTCTGGCACAGATTCAGGCACCATTCCGAGGTCTTCGCCGCAAACGAGCATCGAAGTTGCGGACAGTAGCGCAGGCAATTTGCGCAACGCATTTTTTTTCCAAAATTCGTTATGACGGACAAAGAAATAATCGTTGTAAATTCTTTCAAGTGCCTGTTTATCAGCATATTCCAAAGAATTATAAGTCCGCGATTTGAGTAACGAAATTCTTGGGTGAAAATGATTTTTATCTTTAAAATCTTCAATAAAAATTACTTCGCAATGCAGTTGTAAAAGATTTTTCAGAACATTTTTTGCCTCGTTTCCAAACTCTTTTTCGGGGAAATTTTCCGTCAATTTTGCCTGATTTTCAAATTTCTTTTTAAAAATCAACAGGCTGTCATTCCCGCGAAGGCGGGAATCCCCTGATATTTCAGGCGATTGCGGGTCAAAAAATATCTTTTTAACTTTCTCTGCATTTTCGTTAAAGAGTTGATTAACAATATTTTCCGTAATAAAAGGCTTTGTAAATCTGTCGGCTGAAAATTTTATGCCGTAACGTTCAATTTCGTCAATCGAGAGCGGCAAGGCAGGGTTAAAATAGCCTAAAAGTCCCCAAACTGCCGTCTTTGGAATTTCCCAAATTCTGAAAAAGCCCAAAATATGGTCAATTCTGAACGCATCAAAATAGTTTGCCATATTTGCAAAACGCTGTTTCCACCATTGATAGCCGTCTTTCGCCATATTTTCCCAATTATAAGTGGGGAAAAACCAATTTTGCCCCGTTTCAGAAAAGTCGTCAGGCGGCGCGCCTGCGCACTTGTTGAGGTTGAAAAGTTCGGGCGCAAGCCACGCATCAACGCTCTGCGCACTGATGCCGATTGGCAGGTCGCCTTTGAGCGCAACTCCCTGAGAATGAAGATATTGACGCGCCTCCGTCAGTTGTTTTGCAAGGTGATACTGCGCAAAATAATGCAGCCCGACCTCCTTGCAATTTTCCTGCGCGTACCTGTCAATTTTCTGCTTGGAATATTTGGCAAAATCGCCCCATTTTGTAAAGTCCAAAGTTTTGTAACTATCTCTAAAACAGCAAAATACGGCGTAAGGCACAAGCCAGTGAGCATTTTTGCCAAAGAAATTGCGGAAATCATCATTTGCAAGATTTTGCAAGCCTTTTTCAAAATAAAGTTCCGAAAGATACGCCCATTTCAGTTTATAAACATTTTCGTAATCAACAAAAGACTTGATATTCAGTTTTTTACGCTCTTTTTCGTAGAATTTTTGGCGCGTTTTGTCCTGCAATTTTCCGATTTTGTATAAATTCAAATACAAAGGGTGCAGAGCATAAACCGAGTTCGCTTTGTATGGGTAAGAGTCTGAATTAGAGCAAGTTGCGGTGGTGTCATTGATTGGCAAAATCTGAATAATTTTCTGCTCAGTTTCCACCGCCCAATCTGCCAAAAGGTGCAGGTCGGAAAACTCGCCAACGCCCCAATCTCCCTCGCTGCGCAACGAAAAAACAGGCACAGCAACGCCCGCCGCTTTCCAACGATTTTCGCCTCTAAATTGCGCGGTATAATATTGACAATCAGCGTTTTTATTAATTTGCAAAACTCTATTTTCGCCGTCTTCCCAACGAATAATTTGTTTGCTTTTCTTGTCAAAAATCACAAATTTAAACTCAATTTTTTCGGGCAATAATTCCAAATTTTCACTCAAAAAATAGTGAAACAAAGATGATGATTTGAGAGGCAAAAATTCGTTTTCGTTCCAATTCCCAAATTTTTCGCAACTGCCCAAAACGCCAATTCCAAAATCGGCATTCAACGCAGGAAATTCAATGTCAAAAACGAGTTGTTTTTTCAAACCCGCCTCGCTCGCGCCGTTCCGATAGCAATCGGAATGTAATCGGTGCGCCTTTTCTTTTGCAAAATAACATTGAGTAAAAGGCTGCGAATAAAACGGCTTTGTATTGTTCAAAAAAAGAAATTCATCATAAATTTCGATAGTGGTTAGTGGTAAGTGGTTAGTGGTCAGTGAAATACAATGATTTTCGCAGTCTTCTGAAATTATCGTATTGTCCTCATTTTTAACAAAATAAGAGTATGAAATTTCATCAGCAGCAGGAATTTCCACCTCGCCGCGCCACAAAAAATTATCAAAATAGTTCAAAGCCGCCTCTTTTTGAGCAATATTCAAAAAAAGATTTTGTCCAAGATGCGTTTTGCATTGCACCGAAAAATTTAGTTTTATCATAAAATTATTGTTTATAAACAGGTATAAGTGATAATTGTAAATTGTAAATTGTAAATTGTAAATTGTAAATTGTAAATTCTAAAATTGTAAATTCTAAATTGTAAATTATAAATTGTAAATTCTAAATTGTAAAGGGGACTTCTAAAAATTAAACTTTTCAATATGCGGCATAAAAAAATATATCGTGTCATTGCGGTTCTGAATCAAGTTCAGAATGGCAACCCGCAATCGCTCGTAAGTGTTTTTCAATCGATTGCGGGTCAAGCCCGCAATGACACCTACTTTTGATTTTTTTGTCAATTATTAGAAGTTTCCTAAATATAAAATCGTAAATTCTAAATCGTAAATCTAAAATCTAAAATCGTAAATCGTAAATTAGTATTCCACATCAACCAAAAACAGCCCTTCGGCGGGGGCAGACGAGCCTGCTTTGGCGCGGTCTTTTGCCTCAATGATTTGCCGAAAATCGTCTGTTGAAATTTTGTTTTCGCCAACCAAAAGCAGCGTGCCGACAATGGCGCGCACCATATTCCGCAAAAAACGATTTGCCGAAATGGTAAAGACCCAAACCTCGCCGCGCAGTTGCCAATCGGCTCGAAAAATGGTGCAGTCGTTGGTTTTTGCGTCAGTGTGCAACTTGCAGAAACTTGTAAAATCTTGATAATCAAGCAGAATTTTGGCTGCAATATTCATTTTTTCAAAATCCAACTTTTGCGGAAAATAGCAGACAAAATCATTCAAAAACGGATTTTTCTGTTGCGTAAGATGATATTCGTAGGTGCGCTTTGCGGCATCAAATCGAGCGTGAAAATCGTCTTTTGCAGCAGACACGTCTTGAATTGCGATGTCGTGCGGCAAAAAACTGTTTAAATGGTGCTTAAACTGCGCCAAATCGGCAATCTCAACAGGCGAATCAAAATGCGCCGTCATCTTTTTTGCGTGAACGCCCGCATCTGTCCGCCCTGCGCCAACTACCTGAATATCAGCACGCAACACAGTGCTAAGGACATATTCCAAAACACTCTGCACAGTTTTATCATTCGGCTGCACCTGCCAACCAGAATAATTTTTGCCGCTATATGACAGGGTTATTTTATAACGCAATATTATTTACGATTTTTGATTTACGATTGATGATTTACAATTTACGATTTTTGATTTACGATTTACGATTGATGATTTACAATTTACAATTTAAAATTTACAATTTACAATTAACTATTGTTTTACAAACTTTATAACTTGATTATTTATTTTCAAAAAATAAATTCCCTGTGATAATGCGCTAACATTTATTGAATTTGAAATCTGAAATCTGAAATCTGAAATTATTTTGCCTGTAACATCTAAAATTTGTACAACATCATTAATTTTTAATTCATAATTTTTAATTCTCAATTCATTTGTTGCAGGGTTAGGATAGACGAAAAAATTACTCTCCTCTACTTCATTTACAGCAGACGAATTTCTTTTTTGAAGGTGCAGCATATAGGCATTATTGCCCGCTTGCAACAGCCAATTTGTGCCGTCAGACGAAATATCCATTATCCGCGCAGACGAATTGTTGGCAATAGCAAGTATTTGACTTTTTATTGTGGAGGTAATATTATATATGTTTTCCAAATCCTGATTTATAAATTGCGCAAAAGTTTTTAGCCCCAAAGTTGGAGTATAGATGTATGGCACAGTGCCGCCTGCTTGCGGCGAGCCGCTTAATATAACTGCCAAGCCGTCATCTGTAATTGCGTTAATAATATCGCCGCCCGAAAGTTGCGTCAAAGTGTTTGTTTCGAGGTTGTGAATATATGGGTAATAGTTTGCAGAAGTCCGCAAGCCCGCATATTTTCCATTGCCGCTAATGCAGGTATATTCCGAACTTGTGGAGTTTGTAAGAACATTTGCAAGCACAATATTATCTGGGGAAGTCCAATAACACGCCTCAAAAAGATATTGCGTATGATTTTCGATTAGTATTCTGCCTACGCCAATATTGCCGTTGGCACTGATGTCTGAAATTCGCACCTGCGTTGTGTTAGGCGGTGCAGCCCACTGGGAAAGCGCGTAAGAGCCGTCAGGCTGTTTATCCCAAACGGCAGGTATTCCGCCCATAGATGTTTCAGACACAGTGCCGCAAGCCCTTTGTCCATCTGGGGTTATAGATTGAATATCGCCATACGAGAGAATTGGCAAAGAATTTTTTGTTTTTTCAAACCAGATGACAGGCTCAATTGCTCCGCTTGCGTCTGGAACATATCTGCGCCAGGCAACCTCTCCGATGTTTGAGGCAGCAAACGCCTCTCCATTAACTCCATTTTCAAGCAAATAATAGCCATTTTCCATAACGTCCCACATAAAACCTCCGCCAGCCGAACTGCCTGTAACATAACGCCCATTGTCTGAAACGCCGCGCGCATTTACAATATAGGTTACAGGTCCGTAAAGGTGAGTTTCACTTGATATTTCGCCCGAATGAACTGTTTGAAAAGTTACGTTGATTGCCTGATTAAAACGCTCTATTGCTCCAACAGGGATATTTAACGTATAGGTTTGTCCGCGCAGAAAAACATCGTGCAAAACAAACATAGTTTTGCCGTCAATCACTGCATTTACATTGCCAATGCCATTAGAAACTGTAATCAAACTTGGGTCTAAGACATTTACCTGCTGATTAAAAGTAATCTGAATTTTGTCGTTTGGAAAAACTGCCGTTTCGTTGTTTTGCGGAAACATTCCGAGCAACTGCACCGCAGAGCCGACAGTAGTGAAAGTCCAACTTATGCCTGAAAAATTGGCGATTGCACCTGCGGGAATATTTACCGTATAACTTGTGCCGTATTGAAGATTGTCGTGTGAAACAGTCAAAATATTGCCGTTTGCAGAAATATTTACGCCTGTTGCACCCGAAAGCGTAATTGCAGAGGCATCTATAAGTGTAATGTCGTGGTCAAAAACGGCATAAACATCGGTATTAACATCAATATCTGCAACGCTTGAAGTTGGATAATTTTCTGTTAAATCAACCACAGGCAACCCTTCGGAAAGCGAGAAATCGTCAATGCAGAGCGGATAAAAAAAGGTTTGACCTGCCGCTTCAGCCTGCGCGTGCAATACAAAACGATAGTTGCCAGATGTTTGAACAATAAAAAGGGCTTCATATTTTGTCCAACTGCTTGTAATATTTTTGGTTACGGGAGCAGATACCGAGTTTGGTATTGCTGCATCATCAACAAGGTCAATATCAAGGGTATATGTGCCATAACCAGAGCCGCCTCTTGCCCAAAGAGCAAGGGTATAATATTCGCCTGCCTCGAAAAAAAACTGTTGAGTTGAGAGCGCGTCATTCACATCGCCAGTGTTTGAAACAAGATAATTTGGTGCTGAATGAGGAAAAAGCAACGTAACGTTTTGTGCGCTCGAAGTCCAGTTGCCGCCAACGACAGCCCAATTCTCCGGCAACGCAGGCGGAGTAAGATTGTCAAAATTGTTGGCATAAACCAATGTTTGAGCGTTTGCCAAAGTGCAAACGCTCAAAACAAGTGTTATTAAGAATATTTTTTTCATTTTACAACTATAAAATGGTTTTTAAATCCTTCAATCTCGTCAGTAACCCAAACAATAACTTTTTTGTCTTTACTGATAGCAGTTACAAAGCCGCGATTTGCAATTTCAAGACCGTAATTCTCCATTACCCAATCGGCAAATGTAGATTTTACGCCATTTTCATAAACAAAAGGAACTTTTTCAGGTCCGTAGTTTGGAATGCCGCAAAACAAAATTCCGTCATCAGAAACGCAGGTTGCAGCGGCATCTGTTTCGTCAGTTAATATTTCAAGCGCATCTGTTTTCATATTGTAGAGATACGGCGAATTAAGACTTTGCCCAGTAGTTAATTGTCCGCAGGAGTAGTTGCCGTCAATGCTTAAAAAATAGGGTTTTAAATATTTGGTATAAATATCACCGTATGGCGTAGGTGCGGTTTCAATCAGGTTTTCGCCTATAATGCTGAAAAGATAGTCAGAGCCGTTAAGTTCCCATTTGCAAGCCTGCCATTGAGTGCCTGAAATACGCAGTCTGCCCAAAATATATTTGCCGTCAGCAGATATATAATCGGTGTATGCACCATAATAGAGGTCATCTATTGTATATGTATCAGGGAAAGGCAGCGGCGATTGAATGCCGTTTTGCACGACATAAGGTGCGGTAATAGCACCAGGCAGCATCACATATTTAAGAGTAGTGTTGCCGTCAGCGGTAACGCCATTCTTAAACGGCGTGCCGTCATTTGCTATGCCCTTTATAGACAGAGAGCCGTCCATATCAAGTTCTGGATTAGTCTGTACGTTATACCAAGGGTTAACATAATCGGCATTAGCAATCTCTCTAATGTCAAACAATACGCCTGAATCTGCATAATTACCCGCAACATAAAGTCCATTTTCCGAAATAGCGGTGATAGGAATATAGGTAAAACCATAGTCGCCCGGCACCAGAAGACTTTTTTCAAAATAACGCGCCTCGCCCTCGTTCCAATCTGTAACTTCGGCGGCTTGCTGGGTAATGTGAATTTCAGCCTTGTTTGAGTGGTCTGTGGTGCTGAAAACGGTGATAATTCCTTCTTTAACATCAGAAGTCAGGTTTTCAACTGCAAAAATCATTAGAATATTGCCCTCGCGAGTTACATTGAGCCAATCCAAATCATTGGTAAAGTCCCAATTTTCAACATTTTTTACCTCAACATTTTCTGTAACATCATTCACTGCTGAAAATGAGAGAGTAGTTGGTGTAACCTCAATTTGAGGCTCTGGTTGCGGCTGTTTGCACGAAAATAAGAGTGCTGAACACAGCATTAATAAAGATAAGTTTTTAAGATTTTTCATAATAAGAAAGTTAAAAAAAATTTAATAAGTTTAATATAAGTTTTTATAATAATTGAGTGCAAAGATAGTCATTTTTCGTCAAATAAAAAAACGATTGATGTTTTTTTTTAGGTGCTATGAAAATAAATTTTGGGAATACCTAAAAAACAGGTGTCATTCCCGCGCAGGCGGGAATCCCATTTGTACATTGCAGTAAGGAGATTCCCGCCTG
>JAISKN010000041.1 GCA_031260925.1 Prevotellaceae bacterium
TAATCTTTTATCAACCGAAAGAGCATTCGGCTCAGATTACAAAACACGCAAATCGGTTAATCCATTTATTGTCGGCGTAAAAGGGACAATATTCTTTGACGTTACAAAACCAAAGAAAATTATTCCGCCGCCGCCGATTGTAAAACCTACACCTCCACCTCCACCTCCTGTAATTCCTATCACGGGTAAGGTTATCAATATCGAAACCAATCAGGAAGTTCCTGGAGTAGCGGTTGATATGTTTGATTTGAAGAAAAACAATGCAAAAGTATTTTCTGTTGCAAAAACCGCGACAGGCGTTTTCAACACGAAACTTGACAGAAAAGGCTCATACCGCGTAACTGTAAAAGCACCTAATTATCAGGATTATACAGAAGAAGTCAGCAATGTAGGCGATACTTTGATGATTTACATTGAGCCGTTTAGAAGTACAGATGTATTTGTTGTAAGAAATATCTATTTTGTATTTGATAAAAAAGATTTGATTGCAACCTCAAATGTTGCGCTTGATTCAATGGCTAACTTTATGAAAGAAAACCCTGGAATTAAGTTTAAAGTTGAGGGACATACCGACCGCAGAGGCTCGGCAGCCTATAATGCAAGATTGTCAAACGAGAGAGCGCAGGAGGTTGTTAAAGCGTTGGTAGCGCGCGGAATTGACGAAAGCCGCCTCACATTTGAAGGAATGGGCGCAAGTGTGCCGCTTTGCACAGATGAAACCGAAGAGTGCCACGGAATGAACCGCCGCGTAGAGTTCAGAATAACAGACGTGGAATAGGGTTAATGATTAATTTTTAATGATTAATGATTAGTAAAAAAAGGTTGAAAAAATATTTCAACCTTTTTTGTGTTTGGGAATGATACCAAAAATAATTTCAGCGCAAAATCAGGTGTCATTCCCGCGCAGGCGGGAATCTCCTTACTGCAATGTACAAATGGGATTCCCGCCTGCGCGGGAATGACAGGTTTCTTTAGGTTAATATTTTTTTTTGTATTAGGAACTAAATATAAGCCATTATTTTAAGACAGGCGCAAAATTATTGAAATCTTGCGCCTGTTTAGTTTTTAGTGATAAATAAATTATTGTTTTGTCAGATAATTATTTGTGATTTTATTTATATAAGCATTCCCAAATTTATCAGTATCGTAAATTATATACCAAGTCGTATTGTTGTTTCTTTTGTAAGAATGCCACACTGCTGCCATATTTGCAATGGTCTTCATAGACAGCATTAAAATGGAAAGTTCTTTTGTCTAAACTATTGCAAATATCTTTGATGTCATCTACATAATTACGGGCGTGCTCTTCCGAAATATAATGTTTATTCCAAGTTAGCAATCCGTACAAAATATCTTCCAAATCTGTATTTGCCTCAGTCCTGTATGTAACCATTTTCGCGCAATCGGTTTATTAAATTTGTTTTTACTGTACCCCAAAATTCTTCCGAAGTAATGTAACCTTCGGGCAAAATGCCTGTTACGGCAGGATTTTCTTTAATATCTGCCAAATAGGAGGCATAACCATTGTATCTTCTTCTTCGTAAATCATACTGTTTAAAATTTTTTACAAAATCATAAATTATTATAAATATTTTGAATTTGCTCTTTTAAAGGCGGCAAATCATTTTGCACTATTTCCCAAATAACAATATCTTCAAGTTGATAATAGCCGTGAACTAAAACGTGGCGCAATTTAATTATTGTTTTCCATTCTACTTCGGAATGCGCTGTTGTAAATTCATTAGTCAATTTATAACTTGCCTCTCCGAGAATTTCCAAGTTTTTAACAACAGCAAAACGCATCATATTATTCTTTTGATATTCATCAAACGAAACACCTTGTGTAAATTCGATTGCAAAATCAATCGCCTCAATAATATGTTCTAAACGAGATTTATCTCTAACTTGCTCTCTCATAAATTAAAATTTTATCTTTTTCTACTGTATTAACTGCAAATTTTTTCAATGTTCCCTCTTTTACCAAATCTACCCTTTTATGCAACGTTTCTTCAAGTCTGTTCATCATTCTGATATAGTCTAACCCTACAATTTTGGTGTTTTTATCAAACCGTACAAGCAAATCAACATCGCTCTTGCGAGTTTCTTCTCCACGCGAGAACGAACCGAAAAGCCACGCCTTTTCTATCGGGTAATCAGGCAAAGTGCATTTAAGTTTATTTATAAGTTTGATATTCATACAAGATTAATTTTTTTTCTGCAAAGGTATAAATTATTTTTTGTTTATACAAAAATCAAAATTAATATCTGCGCCGTTAAAATTCGCAAAAACATTGTCAGCGGATAGACCGTTGAGTAGGCAACTGCGGGCGCATCGTTGTTGGCGGTGGCATTGGAGTAGGCAAGCATTGGCGGGTTGGTGCTGCTGCCAGATAGTACGCCCATTAGCGTAAAATAGTTCATTTTCATTTTCTTACGCGCAAAAATTCCCACAATCAAAAGCGGCACAATCGTAATGAGAAAGCCGCACAGCAGCCAAAGCAAGCCGTTTTCAGAAAAAACGGTTTCTACAAATTTATCGCCTGCGCTAATTCCCACGCTCGCAAGGAAAAGCGTTATGCCGATTTCGCGCAGCATAAAGTTTGCACTTTGCGTGGTGTAGGTTATAAGTTTGAGTTTGTAGCCGAAACGCCCGATGAGAATTGCGATGATTAATGGTCCGCCTGCCAAGCCGAGTTTTACAGGCATTGGCATATTTGGAAACGAAAATGGAATGCTGCCGAGCAAAATTCCCGCAAAAATACCGATAAAAATCGTAACAATATGCGGCTCGTTGAGGCGTTTTAGCGTGTTGCCGAGCAGGTTTTCCACTTTTTGGATTGCAGGCAGTTCGCCCACAACCATCACTCTGTCGCCGACCTGCAAGGTGAGGTTTGGCGAGGCTAAAAGGTCGATGCCCGAACGATTGACGCGGGTAACATTCACTCCGAAAGCCGAGCGCAAACGCAGCGAGCCAAGCGTTTTTCCGTTGATATTGTCTTTTGTAATCACAATTCGGCGCGAAACAAAATGCCCTTCCGAGTTTTGCCAGTCTTCTTCCACCGTTTCGCCTACAAAAGCGATTATCGCCTCCTCTTCGTTCGGCGCGGAAACAATGCGCAAAATATCGTTTGCCAAAATTAATGTATTTGCCTGCGGAATAAAATATTCTTCGCCGCGTTTGAGGCGCGACACAACGAATTTTCGCCCTACAAGATGCTTAATATCAATGAGTTTGCGGTTTGCAATAGCAGGATTTGTGAGTTTTACGGTGTAATGTTCGGGTTGTTCGGCAGCGGCAGCGTTTTCGGCGTTGAGTTGGCGCGTTTCCTCGTCAAAATTAACGCGGAAAAACGAGCGAATAAGCATTAATGCCAAAATTGCGCCAATAACGCCGAGCGGGTAGGCAACAGCGTATCCGAGCGCGATAGGCGGAGTTTCGGTAATTTGCCCTGCATCTGAAAGTTGCCGCAAAGCCTCTTGTGCTGCGCCAAGTCCTGGCGTGTTGGTAACTGCGCCTGAGAGAATGCCCGTCATCATTGCCATCGAAATCTTGCCTGCGAAAATAAAATGCAGCGCAACAGCAGTGCCGACACCCAAAAATACCACCGCAACGGCAAGTAAATTCATTTGAATGCCGCCCTTTTTGAATGACGAAAAAAACGAGGGACCAACCTGCAACCCAATCGAGAAAACGAACAAAATCAGCCCAAATTCCTTGATAAAATGCAGCAGTTCATCATCTACCGACAAGCCGAAATGCCCTGCAACAATGCCAACAAAAAGCACCCAAGTTACGCCAAGCGAGATGCCGCGAACTTTGATTTTTCCCAACATCACGCCAAGCGCAATTACCAGTGCATAAAGCAAAATGGTATGCGCAATGCTGTGTTCTGTAAAAAGCGAAATAAACCAACCCATTGTTTAATTGTAAATTGTTAATTTTAAATTTTAAATTAATGTTTTGGTTTTCAGAGATTTAGATTTTTGGTACTTTTTTGTCATTGCGGGCTTGACCCGCAATCGCTTTTTAGTAATTTTCAATCGGTTGCGGGTCAAGCCCGCAATGACACGTTTTTTTAGTTTGAAAAAATAATTTCTTCAAGTTCTTTTGTTGTATCAACAATAAAATTCGGATTGTATTCCTCCAATTCTGATTTTGGACGAAAGCCCCAAGTTACGCCGACTACGTCTATTTCCGCATTTTGTGCTGTCTGCATATCAACGCAAGAGTCGCCAATATACAGAGTATCAGACTTTTGCACCTGCGCAATTTTTAAAATTTCCTCCACAACTTTTGGGTCTGGTTTTATCGGAAAACCATCTTTTTGCCCAAAAATTGCAACAAAATTTATTGTTGGAAAAATATTTTTGACAAGTTCTTCCGTTGCACTGTGAATTTTATTTGAGGCAACAGCAATTTTGATGCCGTTGCTTTGCAATTTTTCGAGTAAATCAGCAATTCCGCTGTATGGTTTTGTGGCATTTTCGCAATTTTCGGCATAATTATTTAAAAAATTGTGATGCAACATTTGAAATGTGTCTGTATCGTAACGCACATTTTCAGGCAACGCCCGCCGCAGCAAATTATTTACGCCGTTGCCAACCATAAACTTGTAATTATCAACTGTATGCGTTGGCAAATTCAACTTTTCAAGCGCAAAATTAACGCTTGCAGCCAAATCTTCGATTGTGTTTAGCAGCGTGCCGTCAAGGTCAAAAATTATTAGATTATATTTAGTCATCAGTAATTAGTCAATAGTAATTAGTCGATAGTAATTAGTTGGCAGTCAGTATTTTGTAATAAAATGAGTAATGAATTTTACTCACTACTCATTTATTATTTTTTGTTAAAAAAATTAATGATGGCTTTTGCAGCAACTTTTGTTCTCTGTTTTTGTGCCGTCTGCGGCGCAAGATGCCGTTTTTGCGTCATAACCAAGTTTTTCCAATGCTTTTTGCAAAGCATCTGTCGTTGTTTTTTTCTCGTCATAGACGATTGTAAGATTTTGTTTGTCCAAATCAAACTTCAAATCTTTAACGCCTTTTTCGTAAGCAATACCTTCGGTAATGATTTTTTTACAATGTTCGCCGTGCATATTGCTGATGTGAAAAACAACTTCCGTTTTTTTGGCGGCAGTTTCGCCTTTTTTGCTTTGCGCATTAACGCCTAATACGCACGCTATCAATGCGATAGCAATAAATAAAATTTTTGTTTTCATTTTTTTAATTGTTGTTAGTAATAAAAAATTTCGACTGCAAAATTACAAAATATTTTTTAATTAAAGGGGGTAATACAAATAGTATAAATTTTGATATTCAAAAAAAGTGTGTAACTTATTGATTATAAAAAAGATATAAAATTTTGATAAAAAAACAAATCGTATAAGTTTGTTAAACTATAATAATTTGCTGTTAAACTTTTGAGCGAAGTTTAACAGCAAATTAGTTTTTTATTTAAACAGCGATTAAATGCCGATTAATATTAGTGATTGAAATGTTAAGCAGGTATTAAAAAGGTATGGTTTTGGCGAGATTTTTAGTGTAAAAGAAACATTAATTTTTCATCTTCTTTTTTCAAAAAAAAGCACAAAGGTAACAATTTAGGTAACAGTTTAGGTAACAGTTTTTTGTCAATTTTTAACTTTTTAGATGCTAATTTTTTTACAAAATTTAACTCTATATTTTGTTATTATTACCATTTTTATTACCTTTGTCAGACAATTTTAATTTTAATACTTATGCCAAAACATCGCCTTCGAGCAAAAGAGAATTATATTGCAAAATTAATAGCGGCTGTTGTAAGAAACAATATTGAGGATTTTCATTGTAAATACTTGTCCGATGCACAGATGGAAGAGTTAAATCCGTTAATTCGCAATGCCATTTACACAGGTCTTTTTTACCTGTTAGAAGATTCTGATGCTTTGGTTCAGCATTATTCTCAATATATTCCACCCTATTGGGAAGATTGCGAACTGCTTCCGTTGAATAGCCGTGATGCTAAGATGTACCGCTGTCAAAAACCGAACAGTCATACCCTCTTAGCACGTTCGTTTATGGCAAAAAAATAACCTACAAATAAAATATTTCTTTTTTATATATCTCGGCGGCGGCGTGTTCCAAGCGGCAGCCCTTTGATTGCTGCCAATCTTTGCAGAATACTACCGTGTCGGCGCGTTCTATCAATTCGGTAATATCAAAACCCATATATTCGCCGTAATATGGCTCGCCGAGTTTTAAAATTTTGAAAATTCTATCTACTTCTGCTGCGATGTTGAGAGGGTTGATATATTCGCGGTTGAAATCAACAAACTTCATTACGCAAAACTCAGCGGCACGTTCAATATCAGCCGTAATTTCGCATTTTGCGCGCCCAGTTATCGGAACGCTGATGTAAATTACTTTTTTCATATTTTAATATTTTTTTTAGTTAATGCAAGCAATAATAGTCCTTTCGACAAGCCACATTCTATTGCTACCGTCAATATCTGTAAATAGATATAGATTTGTTTTTTTGTCTATATCAGCGAGTATTACCGTTCTACTACCTTTGCTTTTTGAGCAAGACCAAGTAAAAGTGTAATTTTTCCCGATAATTAAATGTTCAATTTTCATAACTTTAAAAATTAAATTGAATTGTATACCCGTAATTGTTCATTAATTCGAGTTGCCAACGGTTTTTTCCGGCAGCATAATTGTTGATGTTGTCTGAAAACTCGCGATTGCGGGAGTTCAATTTCAAGCCTAACTTTCTGCATTTATAATGCAACTTGTAACTCCTATTTTCGGGCGGCGTTAATTTTCTACGCGGTTTTTTAGTATCAGTCATAATATTTTAGTTTTAGTTGTTTTGTTCCCAAAAGTCGAACCAACGGCTTTTGGGAGGTAAAAGATAGCACAAAATTTAGCCCATCATATTCTATAACCATACTCTTGATTAAATGTTCTCTCTCAATGGTAAGTTCCAACCTACTTTTTATGCTATCATTTTTCATTTTACATTGATTTACGCCTCCGTAATTCCAAGCGGAACAGACACCCAAGCGTTAGTTTTTTCGTCCTTGATTTCAGCGCGGACGTAGGTTTTGCTTTCGATTGGATTATATGCCTCACGAATGATTTTAACGCCCTCAATCAAGCGTTCATCGCCGAGTTCGTCAGCGGTTTTTTGCAACTGCAACACGCGGCTTGCTTTCAGATTGCCCTTTTGGTCTCTGCTGAGCAGCCGCAGAACCGCACTCACAAGTGCCTTACTTTTGTCATCAGTGCCGAGTTCGGTGATGCAACTTTTAATCATTGCAATGCCGTCCTCTGCCGTGATGTCGTAATTGTCCGTTTGATTGCTGCCGATAATAATGCGCTTGGTGCATTCCTTGTTAGTGAATGTGTGCGAAATATTGTCCGACTTGTTGTCAAACAGTTGCATTTTCATTTCAAGCGCATTTTTGAAAGTGTCATACACCATCGCTTTGCGCCGTGCCAATAACTCTGATGTTTCCACCAAAAGCGGCAAAATTTCCTCCACCGACTGATTAACGATTTGTCGGTAAGCATCGCGGTCCTGTTTGTCGCGCTCTGCCTTCTCTTTTTTGGCTTTGTCTGCTTTGAAAGCCCAAAATTCCTCCATCTCCTCTCTTGTGTCAAAAGAGTGAGTTTGAATGTAGTTTGTTTCCATTTTGTTTTTTAATTTTTTAATTGTTAATAAATTGATATTTAATAAATTATC
>JAISKN010000043.1 GCA_031260925.1 Prevotellaceae bacterium
AATTCAAAAAACACAGAAGGGCGAAATAACGCTCAATGATGTGCAGGATAAAATCATTACAATCCGAGACAAAAATGTACTTTTGGATAGTGATGTGGCGGCATTGTACGGCGTGGAAACAATGCGCATAAATGAAGCCGTTAAAAACAATCCTACTAAATTTCCCGAAGGATATGTATTGAAATTGAGCAAGGAAGAGAAAGCAGAGGTTATCGAAATTTTCGATAACCCCAAAATAAAATTTTCGCCAGCACTTCCAATTAAGCATACCATTAAAAAAGAAGTGAAATAAAAGCGCATTGATTGCCTACGCTCAACAGATGAGTAAGGAATAAAAAAAACGAGCAACAATGCTCGCTTTTCGTAGAGTAGACAGGAGTGTAAATTGTATTTATAATCTCCTTTTTTACAATATTTTAACTTGTATATTATTTTTTATTTTTATAACTTACTGATTATCAATATATTAACTTGTATATTTTTTTATATATATATTTTACTTTTTATTTTTTTCTAATTATAAGAAAAAAAGTGTAAAAGTGTAAAAAGAATAATATAATAGTACCTAAAACGCTGAAAATCAAAATTTTATAAAAATCTACACTTTTTTATACACTTTTCTACACTTTTTTGAGAGTGGAAAAAGTGTAGAAAATTAATTATACAGCATCCGAAAAATCAATATTAAAAATATCGCTGTATGATGAGTTTTCTTCTAAGATTTCATTATTTTGAATTGATATTTTTACCCAATCATTATTATCATAGTCATATATAAATCCTTCCTGCATTTTCCTATGATATTTAATTGCAAGTTTTAGTTTTTCTATATCTTTTTTATAACCTCTGTGTTTTGTTATTTCGATGAAAACAATATTGGACACAACAACATCAGGAACAATAGTTTTTATTTTTCCTCTACAAGTGTATCTTGCTCGTTTTTCAGATAAAACATCAATGTTATTATCTTTGCAGAAAAACATAATATCTCTAATTATTACTTGGTGTTTATCTTCATTAAGTCCAGATAAACTTTGACCTATTTTTGCTTGCTTTTTCATAAGTATTTGATTTTTAGTTGCTTTTTACTTTAAAAAGTGAGTTTCTAATTTCTCCATTATTAACAGCGTACTCAAGGTATTTATCATTAACCATTTTTTCTATTAATAACTCTAAATCTTTATCAGATATAACTGACGTTGTAATTTGATAGTTTATTGCTAATAAGTTACCAATACTTATAGGAGATAACGTATTATACCCTAATACGTCAATAATTTTATGTTTTAATTCCCTGTCTTTTTCGTCTTTTTCCATTTTATTATAATATATATTATTTACATTAATTGAGGCATTATTTATTGATATAGAGGCATTATTTGCTGATATAGCGGCATTATTTGCTGATTTTGCCGCTTTTCGTGTCCAATATGCAGCATATAATGTTGCTATTGTTCCTATTCCCATTAAAGAAGTATTTAATATTGTTTCGCAGTGCATCTTATTACTCGTTGAATATATTTAGTTGTTTAATAATTCTAAATTTTTATTACCAAAAACAAGTTCTAAAACCTTGCCTTTTAAATCTTCTTTCAATTCAACTGTAATCTGTGCCTTTACATCACTATTTACAGTGCCAACTTCCGCAAATTTTTTCGGGTATGTAAGAATATCAATTTCTTTCATTCGTAATTTTTCTGCGATTTCCGAAAGTTCATTTACAGATAGATTTTGCTTTCCGTTGGCAATTTTGTTCCATTTTGGCTCTGGCATACCAACTAATTCTGAGAAAGCGACTTTTGTTAATTTTTTGTCATTCATAATTTTAAGTAAATTTTCAATGACAAATGATTTTTCTTTTGAGTTTTTCATATCTTTTTTAAAGTTAGTTATTAATAATCAGATAGTTATATTAAAATTAGAAAGTTTCTTAAAAAAAAAGCAGATTTTTCTTGCGAATATCGAAATATTGTTTTACCTTTGCACAATCAAATATTTGAAAAACCAAATATAACAATAGACGGAAATATTTGAGAAAAATTATTAACTAAATAAAATAAAAATATTATGCTAAAAGGAAAAGAAATTTTTAAATTACTAAATTCTATTGATTTAGGTGAATTTCAATCTAATGAAAAGGAATTATTTGCTTCTGAAATTACAGAACTCTGCGACAAATTGGAAAATTTGTTAATTTCTAAAAGAAATGAAATATTTAACAAAACAATCACCCACGAATACAAAATCAAAATTTTAAAAAATGCGATTTTGCGCTTGAAAAAATTTAAAGTTGGTACTTGCTGCAATGCACTTAATAATCCTTATCTGAAAAAATGCGGATTTTCGTGGTTGGATGAGTATGACTTATCTATCGTATTTCCTTTATATACAAAAGAAAATGCGTTTCAATTTGGCAAATTCAAATCGAAATATCAGTGGTTTAAAGATTACGATTTTCCTAACCGCATCAAATTTTTAGAATGGATTTTATCGCATTATAAACAATAAATAAAATTAACACTTAAAAAACTTGTTGATTTTTAACCCAGCGTTCTTTGACATATTGAATTTTACCGAAAAAAGTTTTTTTGTTGTTTGGGAAATAATTTGTACTTTTGCAGAAGTTTTATAAACCTATAAAAAAGAAAAAATAATTATGGCACGTCCAATTGCAGAAACTCCTACATTGAGAGGTTTGGAGGCACTTCGTTTTATGGAACGAATGGAAAATATAAAAAAAATTTCCACAAAAAAACGACAGGAAATTGAAGACAGTTACCAACTTTTTAAACAAAGAGCCACATTTGCACTATGAATTTAAAAGGTATTGATACTGAATGGCGCGTAAAAAGGTTGGATTTAAACACAAAAATTAAACCTTTTGAGAGTGAAGACAGTGAGTTGAATGATTTTCTGTGTGAAGATGCGAAAGATTATTTTGCTCAAATGCTTGCCGTTACTTATTTAATCGAAACCGACAAAGAAACTGTTGCTTATTTCAGTTTGCTTAATGACAATCTCAAACGAACTATTCAGCGCGACCTGACAACAGAAGAGAGTCGAATTTGGAACAGGTTGAACCGTAAAATGCCAAATAGAAAGCGAAAAGGAACATATCCTGCTGTAAAAATTGGGCGTTTAGCCGTTTCAAAAAAGTATACTAAAAGTGGTTTTGGCAAATTTATGATAGAGGCAGTAATGAGAATGTACCTTGAAAAAGCGCAATTAGCGGGCTGTCGTTTTATAACAGTTGATGCCTACGAAAGTGCATTCGGTTTTTACGAAAGAAACGGATTTAGTTTTCTAACGGACAAAGACGAAGGCAAACACGAAAGAACAATGTTTTTTGACCTAAAAACAATTTAAGAAATAAATTTGTAATTTTTTTACAAATCGGTAAAATTCAATAAATCAGAATTTTACCGATTTTTTTATTGTAAAAATTTATTAAAAATATATTAACTCTTTAAAACTCAAAAACTTATGTTAGTAATTCAACTTGAACTATTATTTATTCTCATTCTCTTTAATCTACGCACTTTTTCTGATATTAAGGAAACTAAAAAGAGAATTAAGCGTATTGACACAACGCTTGAAGTTATGGAACTTGTAAAAAGCCATTTAAAAACTGAACAAACATCTACCGAAGAAAAATGATACAAATTTTAACCACAGAAGAAAAACAGCAACTTTTGGAAAAAGGTATGAAAATGCTGAATGAACGCAACCGTAAAAGTTGGGTGTATTATCGTTTGGCAAAAGAGTACGGCATCAGTAAAAACTACTGTGCAAACTTAATCAGAGAACACAAATCTAAACTTAATAACCCACAATGAAAAAACTCACTCACGGCTCACTGTTTAGCGGCATTGGCGGCTTTGATTTGGCGGCGCAATGGTCAGGTTTTCGCAATGTATTTTGGTGCGAAAACGATAAGCATTGCCGTGAGTGGCTGAAAAGCAATTTTCCAAAAACCACCAAACATTATGGAGACATCACAACACAAAATTTTGAAACGCATCGAGGCAAAATTGACATACTTAGCGGAGGATTTCCGTGTCAAGACATCAGCGTTGCAGGGCAAAACAGAGGCATTGCATCCGACACCCAACGCGGTCTGTTCCTGACTTTATCACTTAAATTTTAGACAATTTGTAAAGTGTTGAATATTAATATTTTATAATTTTAGCGACACTTTTTGGGGTGTCGCATTGAAAAATTTGCTAATTTTGCAGTA
>JAISKN010000050.1 GCA_031260925.1 Prevotellaceae bacterium
CTGCGCGGGAATGACAGGGTTCTTCATTTTTGTGCCATATTATTGAGTGTTGATAAATAACAGTTGAGGTATTATATGCGATATTTATATAACCGTTTTTACCACTAATCACTAATTAATCGTTTTTAATTCATAATTATTTTGCAAAAGCCATTCAATCGCTTTTGGCAATGTTTCAAGCATATTTTTTGACGATTTGGCGGAGTCGTGAAAAACGATAATTGAGCCTTTGCGCGTGTATTTTTTTACAATCGAAAATATTTTTTCTGATGAAAGTTTTGGGTTGTAATCGCGCGTAATCACGTCCCACATTACGATTGTGTATTTTTTTTGCAATTCGCGCAGTTGCCGAAACGTAATTCGTCCGTACGGCGGGCGCAAAAGCGGGCTTTGAATATATTTGTTTGCCTCCTCGATGTCGCTTATATATGCCTGAAAATCAGTATTAAAGCCTTTCAAATGGTGCATTGTGTGGTTTCCGACAGCGTGTCCGCGCCGTTTGATTTCCTCAAAAATTTCGGGGAATTTGCGCACATTATCGCCCACACAAAAGAATGTTGCTTTTACCCCAAATCTGTCCAAAATATCAAGCGTTTTGGGAGTTATTTCAGGACAGGGTCCATCGTCAAATGTTAAATAAACTGTTTTTGAGCCGCCATTTATGCGCCAAATTCCTCTCCACAGCAGGCGCATAACAGAATTTGATTGTTCTATAAACATTTTTTTAGAGTTTCGATTAGATTATTTCTTCCGTCTTCTTATCTCCTATCTTCCTGAATTTAGCCCAAAAGTTGTTTAACTTTTTCAGAAATTGCTCTTCCGTCAGCCTTTCCTGCGAGTTGTTTTGAGGCAATTCCCATAACTTTTCCCAAATCCTGCAAAGAGGTTGCGCCGACTTGTGCGATAATTGCTTTTACTGCGCTATCGAGTTCATTTTCAGACATTTGCGCAGGCAAATAACGCTCCATAACGGCAGCCTGAGCAAGATATTCCTCAGCCAAATCTTCGCGGTTTTGTTCTTTGAAAACAATGGCAGCCTCTTTGTTCTGCTTAACGAGTTTGCTGATTGATTTAACTGCCTGAGCATCAGTAAGAACGCCTGCCGATTCTTTTGAAGTTTTCACTTCGAGCAGTTCCTTTTTTACGTTGCGTAATGCTTCGAGTTCAACTTTATTGCGCGCAATCATCGCTTTTTTGATGTCTTCGCTAACCTGTTCAAAAATATCCATTTTTTTTATTTTTTAAAAGTTTTTTTTAAGAAATTTTGAGACTGCAAAATTACAATTTTTTTGTGAAATATTTAAAATTTCACAAAAAGACTATAATAAATTTGTTTTATTCACAAAAAAATTTATAACTTTGCAGAAAAATTATAGAAAAAATGTACCGAATTTATTTA
Organism: Prevotellaceae bacterium; assembly: GCA_031260925.1. Classification (GTDB taxonomy): domain Bacteria; phylum Bacteroidota; class Bacteroidia; order Bacteroidales; family Paludibacteraceae; genus F0058. The sequence continues at coordinate 1,400 of JAISKN010000050.1, forward strand.
GATAATTGTTGTTTCAACCGACCGTATGATGACCAAGTTCAGCAGCGGATTGTGTTTGAAACGCAGGCAAAACTCTATATACAAGAGCAAATTTTGAATAAAAATATTGAATTAATTTGGTCGTACATTTTAAAATTTGAAAACAGCAGAAATTTATCTAATGCTATTCGTAATGCAATAGAGCAATGGGAAAATTTGAGTATTTTATTTGTTGAAAAAACCGATAAAATTGTAGAAAAAGCAAAAAATATAATGACAACAGGCATTCACGCTGCTGACGCATTACACATTGCTTGCGCTATTGCGGGCGGGTGTCAATATTTTTTGACTGTTGATAAAAGGTTGTTGAAATATACCGACGAAAATATTATTATTTGTAATCCGATAGAATTTTTTAACATTATAACAGAATAAATTATGAGTAATGCAATACTTTTGGACAAAGGAATGAAAATTCTTGCCAATGAATTAGGACTTGTTGAGGCAGAGAAGTTTGTTTTTCTGTTGCTCAGTCAACCGTTTGACTATACCGAATGGCGTAGAAATAATCTTTTTTTTGGTATGAGCATTGATGAAATAAGCGAATCGGCAGATAATTATTGCAAAAATCAGTTGTCATTTGAACAGAAACAACATAAAGCATTATTGAAAAGTTAAAAAAATGCGCTTTTTTAACAAAAAATATATATGAAAAAAATTTCTTTCCTAATATTATTCTGTCTTGTGTCTAAAAATATTTTTGCACAAAAAACTTTTCAAACAAAAATTTTTGACAGCAATATTAAAACTTTGCAGGTTTTGGTTGATAACAAACCGCTTGAACTGCCTGTAATAGAACTGAATAGCAATGATAGAATAAAAATTTCGTTTGACGAAATGAGTTATTCCTCAAAAAGTTTCAACTACAAAATTTTTCACTGCAATGCCGATTTTGCGCAGTCGGTTTTATTTGAAAATGAGTATATTGACGGTTTTTATTCAGGCATAATCAACGATTTTGCGCTGTCGGAAAATACGCTCACGCTCTATGCAAATTATCAGTTTTTTTTGCCTAATGACGATTTTTCGTTCAAAGTTTCGGGCAATTATGCGGTGATAATTTACGAGGACAACAACATTGAAAAGCCTGTTGCAACGGCGCGTTTTTCGGTGGTTGAGCCTGTAATTCAGATAGTTAATATGAAAGTTTTGGCAAATACCGACATCGAATTTAATGGGCGTTTTCAGCAGGTAGAATTTGAGATTGACAACAGCTATTTCCCAATTTCCAATGTTTTTCAAGAGTTGAATGTGAGCGTGTTTCAAAATCGCCGAACAGACAACGCTGCAATCAACATAAAGCCAACATTTACAGCACTTTATAAGCAAACTTACAACCATAACCGCGCGCTGATTTTTGAGGGTGGAAATCAATACCGTCTGGCTGATTTCTCGTCTGAATATGCTTTTAGCGGCGAAGTTGACAAAATAAGAAAGGAAGACGAATATTATAATGTGTTCCTTTTCCCTGCCGAAAATCGCGCGGAAATGTCCTCGCCAAATTCGGGCGGCGATGCTGACGGCAGATTTTTGATTAACCGCAGAGGCTATGACGATGCTGACATAACTGCCGATTATATGTGGCTGCATTTTATTTTGCCCGCCAAAATGCCTTTTGCAGACGGCGATATTTATCTTTTGGGCGATTTGACGAGCAATATTTTTGATAGAAATTCAAAACTTGACTACGATTCTCAAATGCAACTTTACCATAAAGCACTGTTTTTGAAACAGGGCGGTTACAGTTTTTTATACGCCTTTGTCCCCAAAAATGCCCAAAATACTCAAAAGCCGCAGCCAATTTTGCAAAAAATCGAAGGCTCTTATTGGCAAACCGAAAACGAATATTCTGTTTTTGTCTATTACCGTGCCTTTGCTGATAGATTTGACAGGCTGATTGGGGTGAAATGTGCAAAGTTTTAGAAAAAAATAAAAATATTTTGCAGATATATTTTTTATTTGTAATTTTGTTGCATAATTTAAAAAATAATTTTTGCCTATGAAATAAAACAGCAGTATTTTACTGCGTACATTTTAAAATAGAAAAAACGTTTTATCTTTTATTCTTGTATTCTGAAATCTCAACAGTTTCACATACTATCAAGTGTAAAATGATGATACTCACGCTTCGGCGTGGGCTAATTCATTTATCTGATAGTATTAGGCAGTTGAGAGCCACAGAATACAGATACAAAAGAATTTTGTCCGCGTTTTTTTATATGCGTAGAAACACATTGTGTTTGAAGGGCAAAAGTGGAGTTCTGCAACCACTCAAAAAACGAGGCGGTAATTCCGAAAAGCCAACGAGTAGGAAAAATTTTTTAATATTTAATTGTATGAAAAAAATCATTGTTTTATCATTTATTATTTTATTTTCGAATTATAGTTTTAGCCAATCACAATCAGCACGATATAAAGAACTTAGAGGTCTTTTAATTAGCGAGGGATATTCGATATCAACTGAACAATATGCTGATTTAAAACAAGGAGGAACAGCAGGGTACACAAAAACTTTTTACGAAGGAACATCTTATGTTATAGTGGCTATTTCTGACGATAGTGATGTTTCTGATGTTGATGTATATTTAAGATATACCGATGGAACGGAGTATAGTAAAGATACTGATTCAGAAAGTTTGGCTATTTTGAAGTTTAACCCCACCTATACAAGAGAGATGCGTGTTGTCATTAAAAATTATGCATCAAGAACGCCAAATTACGCGTCAAGGTGTAGATTTATAATTGCATACAAGTAGCGTTGATTTGCAATAGGTGCTTTTTACTAAAGCCTAACAAATTTTTGAAACTTGTTAGGCTTTTTTGTGCATTTCTAAAAAATTGATTATCTTTGCAGTGTGATTTTTAAAATTAACGATAATTATGACAACAACATTAGATAAGGCAACAAGCGATAAGGTAAGTTTTATCACTTTCATTATTACGATGTTTGCACGCTCATATAAAATGAAAACGAAAGATGCCTATCTGTACCTAAAAAAATATGGCGGGTTGGACTATCTTTTCAAGCATTGGTGGACTCTGCACACAGAAGACCCTTATTGGGCAGAAAAAGCATTGTATAAAACTTGTTACAATAACGGAGGTATGCGATGAAAGTTTATCACGGCAGTTATATAAAAATTGACAGCATAGACTTTACTTTTTGCCGTAAAAAAAGAGATTTTGGCAAAGGGTTTTATGTTACAAAATTGCTCTCGCAGGCAGAATATTGGGCTGCACGAAAAGGAGAAGATAATGATACAGAAGGTGTTGTAACAGAATTTGAGTTTGATGAAATCGCTTTTGAAGACGAAGATTTCAACGTATTGCGTTTTGATGGCTATAATGCTGAATGGCTTGATTTTATCGTAAAAAATCGCACCAACAAAAAAACAACGCAAGCACACGATTATGATATTATCGAAGGTCCTGTTGCCGATGACGACATTGCCACAAAAGTATATGATTATATCAAGAAAAATATCACACAAAAGCAGTTTTTACAAGACCTGACCCACCGAAAACCATCACATCAGATTTGTTTTTGCACACTTCGCTCTTTACAGGCATTGGAGCAGGACAAAGCATATATCGACAGTCCAAAATTTCATACAGGAAAAAAAGTAGTAGAACGACTAATGCTTGACAACAAAATAGACGAAGTGCAAGCCACCGATTTTTTTTATAATTCCGAAACTTTCGAAAAACTTACTGATGAAAGCACAAAATTATATCAAAAGTCTTGGCAGGAAATTTACAAAATGCTAAAAAATGAATTTGAAAGTAAATAAAAAAATATTTTCAAAAAAAATGCAAATTAAAGTTGCAGATTAAAAAAAAATTACTACCTTTGCAGTCCGAAATTTTAAGGGAATTTTTTAATTAAAATTTAATATAAGTATCTCAAAATGATTGTAGTACCTGTAAAAGAAGGCGAAAATATTGAACGCGCCTTAAAAAAATTTAAACGTAAATACGAAAAAACAGGCGTTGTGAAAGAACTTCGCCGCCGTCAGCAATTTGACAAACCTTCCGTTGTGAATCGGGAAAAGAAAATTCACGCAGTTTACGTTCAGCAATTACAGTTGAAGGAAGAATAGTATTTATCCGACTGTTTTTGCATAAAATTCAGTTGTTATGTTAGAGAAATTTCTTCAGTATATTCAGTATGAGAAAAAATTTTCTTCTCATACTGTTTTGTCGTACAAAACTGATATCAAACAATTTACGCAATTTCTTGAAAATGAGGAAATTCACGCGGAAATTGAAACCGTTACAGCAGATGAAATTCGGCTGTGGCTCGTTTATTTAATGGATAAAAAAAAATCAGAGCCGACTTCGGTATGCCGCAAACTTTCGTCTTTGAAATCTTTTTATCGTTTTTTGCTGAAAAATAAATTGGTTAAGAAAAACCCGACAGTCGGCGTTGTTGCGCCAAAAAAGAAAAACCGTTTGCCCAATTATTTTTCAGAAAAAGAGATGAATGCTGAACTTTTGCACAAAGTTACCGAAAAAGAGACCGAATTTGAAACTCTGCGCAACGATTTGATAATAGAACTTTTGTATCAAACGGGAATGCGCCGCGCCGAACTTACCGCGCTCAAAGACAAAAACGTGGATTTTTACCGTAAAACAATAAAAGTTTTTGGAAAACGGCGAAAAGAGCGCATTATTCCGCTTGGAAAAAATATTTTAGACGAAATTTTGAATTATATTGAAATTCGGAATAAAATAATTATTCCGCAAGACAACAACCTTTTTTTACTGAAAAATGGCAAACAAATGTATGACAAAGCCGTTTATCTTGTTGTTGAAAAGCGAATGGGCGAAGTCAGCACGCTCGAAAAACACAGTCCGCACATTCTCCGCCACACGTTTGCTACCACAATGCTCAACAATGGCGCAGAACTCAATGCTGTAAAGGAATTGCTCGGACACAGCAGCCTCGCCTCAACGCAGATTTACACGCACGCAACATTTGCCGAACTACAAAAAATTTATAGACAGGCGCACCCGAGAGCCGAAAAAAAATAATTTTTTTGTACCTTTGCACATTAATTTTTTTGAATTAGGCACTTAAATAAGCCTAAAAGTTAGGTGTCATTGCGGGCTTGACCCGCAATCGATTGAAATATAGTATATTAGCGATTGCGAGTCAAGCCCGCAATGACACGAGAATTTTATTTTTATCATCAATTTACAACGTACTATTTTTATAATATACTGAAATTCAAAATTGAACACATATCAATTATATACCTAATTCAAAATTTTTTATATAAACACACAAAATTGGAATTGTGCCAGCAAATCGTAAATCGTAAATCAAAAATCGTAAATATTATGCAAGTAAAAATCGAAGAATCGTGGCAAAAAGTGCTTGCCAATGAGTTTGAAAAGCCGTATTTTGAAAATCTTGTCAATTTTGTGAAGGCAGAATATGGCACAAGGCAAATTTTTCCGCCTGCGAGGCAGATTTTTGCCGCTTTTGATGCTTGTCCTTTCGACAAAATCAAGGTTGTAATTCTTGGGCAAGACCCGTATCACGGACTTGGGCAGGCGCACGGCTTGTGTTTTTCGGTTAATGAAAATGTGCCGCAGCCGCCATCGCTTGTCAATATTTTCAAGGAAATTGCTGATGATTTACAGATTACTCCGCAGCGTTCAGGCAACCTAAATCGTTGGGCGGAGCAGGGCGTTTTTCTGCTCAACGCCACGCTTACGGTACGCGCAAATATCGCAGGCTCGCATCAGGGCAGGGGTTGGGAACAATTCACCGACAGCGTTATCAAAACGATTTCCGACCAGCGCGAGAATGTTGTTTTTATGCTTTGGGGCAATTATGCGCAGCAAAAAGCCAAATTAATCGACCAAACAAAACATAAAATTTTAACAGCGGTACACCCTTCGCCGCTTTCGGCATATCGCGGCTTTTTTGGCTGCAAACATTTTTCACAGGCAAATAAATATTTGATTGATAATGGTTTAGAGCCGATAAATTTTATTTAAAAACATTTTTTAAATAAAAAATCAAAAATTATAATCGGCGAAATGTGGCGAAAAAATACCACTTTCCGCTGATTATAAATTTTATAACCAGCGGAATGTGGCAAAAAAATACCACTTTCCGCTGAAAATAATTTAAAAAAAGCGATATAATCAAATATTTTTTTGTACTTTTGCAACCAATTATAATTTGTAAATATTATGGAAATAGTTGGACGACAAGATGAGCAACGCGCTCTGCAACAATATTTTGAGAGCGAAAGCCCCGAATTTGTTGCCGTGTATGGCAGGCGCAGAACAGGCAAAACATTTCCTGACTTTATCACTTAAATTTTAGACAATTTGTAAAGTGTTGAATATTAATATTTTATAATTTTAGCGACACTTTTTGGGGTGTCGCATTGAAAAATTTGCTAATTTTGCAGTA
>JAISKN010000051.1 GCA_031260925.1 Prevotellaceae bacterium
GGCAAGGCGGATTATTGTCGTTTTATCTTGAAGAAGGTGTATTTTTTTCATAATGATTGTTTCTTATTGATTCATTAATCATTTTTTCCTCTTCGCGCCACTTTTTGACATTATCGCTGCAAAACATAATGATAAATAAAAGTACCGCGAGAATAAGCATTGTCGGAATAAGCCATTTCGACAGCAGCCAGCAAAAGCCAAAGCCAATTAATCCTGTAAGAGTAAATGACGACAGCACTATTGCCGCGCTTTTTAATTCTGTTTTTTTAGATGTTTTCATAAGTTTTAGGTATTATATTGTTAATAAATGATTTTTCTTTTTGCTTATAAACAGGGTTATCAAGCAACTCTAACTTAATTCTCAACGCATTACGTTTGCGAGTTAGTTCGGTATGCTCTGCGACTGTTAATTCTGAATTTTCAAGCCGCCAATCCAAGTCGTTGAGTTCAAGTTCTATTTGATAACGTTGTTTCATTGTTTTAGAATTTTTTACATATTTAATAATGCCCTTAATTCAGGCGTGATTTCTTTTTGTTCTGTAATGCCGTTTCGTACATCTTCCTGTATGCTGATTTTCAGATTATTAGTTTGTTTCGACAAATTCCACCAACCGAAACCGTCTGTACCTGTGGCGCGAAGTTCGCAACGTTCTAATTCTTGGCGTTGGCGTTCCATTTCTCTCATTGCATATTGATAACCGTATTCTTCCTGTTTCAGAATAAACCGCTTGATTTTGTCGCCATCGCCGTTGCGTTTCAAGTCGGCAATGCAAGCAGAGTACATCTCTTTTTCGTGTGCGGTAGCGACAAAAACGCCGTTTTTGTACAGAGTAATAAAATCGGGCTGTGTGGGGTTTAAACGAATTTTAAACTCTTCGTTCAGATTTTTTTGACTGAAAATAAAATCGCCAACGCCGTCACCATCAGGCACAATGTAATTATGTTTTTTGCCCGAAATTGTAATTTCAATGCCCTGTTTTTTATATGGTTTCTCTTTTGGCATTTCTACCATAAAGAGCGATATTTTTTCAATGTAAGTAAGTTTTTCGCGGTCGGCGTGTTCGGTTTGGTAACGTTCAAGTTTGCTTTCGCCAACAAATGCGCCGTATTTGTCGCGTTTTTCGCCGCGTGAGTTCCATTCATTAACTGCTGCGTTAAGAATGTCGAGCAGTTCCTGTTCTGTCGGCAGTTGTTCGGGGTTTTTCTTAAACTTTGCCAAAAGTTCGGGGTTTGCCTTTGAGTTCAGCGATTTTGTTGTAATATTTCCGCCCTTAAAATATTCACACTGCCGCAGAACGCGCTGTTGAAAATGTCCGATATAACTCTCAACGTACTTTGATTGCCCTCTGTATGGCTTGCAGGCAAAATGAACGTGCGACATATTTTTCATCAGCCCTGTGATTGCCTCGCTGACGTTTGCGCTGCTGTTGTCGTATTGCAGTTGATAGGGCTTGTATCCGTGCAAATCAACGGCATTTTCCAACGCCTCTGCTACCATTCCGCCTGTTTCCGAAAAAGCGATTGAATGCCCTATAATTGCGCTTGAATAAACATCGGTAACAAAATAAATGTACAAATCGCTCTTAATTTTATTGTTAGCATCTCGGTAATACATCTGTGTCGGCGTGCCGTCAATAGACCACAAAGCATCGGGACGGCTGACAGGCAAACGTATGATTTCGGGCTGAAATTCTAAGTCGGCAGCAAGTTTGCCGTGCCGTGCATAATTCCAAACTCTTTTATAAATGGGCTTGTTTAAATGCTTGCGAATATCGCAAACAGGCACTTTGGGCAATCCTTTGTCTTCTGCTATTTGATTGTACAAAAGCCCTATATCCTCAAAACTTAACTTTGTCTGTTTGCTGGCGAGTTCCATCAAAAGCGCGTGAGTAGGCGCGCCGTAATTGTATTGATTGGCATTTCCAAAGCAGCCGCTAACCAAAGCATCTAAACCAATTTGTGCAAATCGCCTCGCCAAACGGTCTAAAACGCGCTCATTAGTTATCTTTTTAGGAAACTTTACAAAGTTGCGGCTTTGCTCATTTAAACAGATTTTAAACATTTCTTGCTGTACTTCTGTAACGCTCTGAAACCCGTTTTTGCGGGCTGTTTTTGTGTCCATTGTGCGCCATAATCTCAACCAACCCGCAGTCCGCGCCACGCGATGAACGTCCTGTGGCGTGAATAAATTTCTTTCAGACAATATTTTTACATCTTCGCTTTTGATTTCTATTTGCGAAGTAAGATTGCCGAAAAACTGTTCGCGCTGCTGTTCGTACTTTTGCGCCTGCTGATTTGTTATAAATAAATCAGGTTCAACGCCTGCGCAAAGCGTTTGTTTTATCAATTCCTTATAAACAGGTTTTAGCGTATCATAATGCACATAAGCAATATTATTTTCTTTATGTGATTGCCAACAATATAATTCACCGTTTCGGTTGCCTGAAATTGCGCGTCTGACGTATGTAGAAGACAGCCCGCAAGTTTCGAGTTCCGAAATCGTTACTGATAATATGTTGTTATGATACAGCGGCATTAGTCAAAATTAAAAGGTATTACTATTTGTTTATCTTCCAATTCCGCTTTTTGCTTTTTATAAGGAATTGTAAGATAATTGAAAAAAGTTGTACGGCTGATAAAAAAATTCGGGCGAATATAGTGAGTAAAGATATATTCTGCTGGCACTCCTTTTTTTGAATGCTCAAGATATATCTTATTAACTTTCTCTATTTTATTCAATAGATTATACCTGTTATATCCGCCTTTTTTTGCCATAAAAACTGTTTAAATTCTGTTTAAAGTTGCTCCCAAAAGTCAAGCCAATGACTTATGGGAATGTTGTATTTTTTACGCTGTTTTGCGTTTTTTTTCGTACCAGTCCATTATTTTGGAAACTATACGATTTGTCTTTTTCAACTCTTCGAGAGTCATATTTTTTAGGTTTTTATCGGACTTTGTCCAAGCCGTTAAAATTTGATTTACTTCGGTAAAATCCCAATTTTTCACAACTACGCCTCTATCAGTCATTTTTTTGAGAATGAAAGAGCGGTAACGGCGTTTTTCTGCATCTTCGCTGTCAGACGTTTTAACGCTTGCCTGTGTGCCGTCAATGGCGCGCTGCATATCATTTAGCATTGTTGTATATGCTTTTGGGTTGCTTTTTTCAAACTCTTTTAATGACGTTGTTTTACCGCCCGAATTTTCATACACAAGTTGCTCTTTGTCAGCAAAAGGCATCTGTTTGAGTAATGCGTAGAATCGGCTAAAATCGTTGTTTATTATTTTTTTTGTTTTTGTGTCAATAATAAAATCAACGCTTTTGTCAATTATTTTGCCTGTATTAAAATCAATTTTGATAACCATAACTAACTGATTGATTTAATTTTACGTTGTAAGGCAATTTCTTTGCGTACAGAGCGCACGCCGCCTGCCATAAGACATTTTTCAATAATGATTTCCCGCTTGTCTGCAAGTTCTGCTGGCAGGTTAATATCAACGATTTTTTCAATTTCGTTGCGAAGTTCCAAACGAAAAGCATCGGGGCGAGCGTTGAAGTTGAGCGTAGTAATTTTGTTGTCGAACCTGCTCCAAAATTCCGCATAACTTTGTTTGCCCTTTTTGCGCCCGTCTGTAAGGCGTTTTTTAAGATTATCCGCTCCGATAAAATACACGCCGAGAGCCATTTTATCGCCCATATCTGCCTTATTGTATAGTCCTTTTAAAAGCGTAATAACGCTTTCGGCAACATCGCCGAACTCGTCTAAAATCAAAAGCGGTTTTTCAATTAAAAGCAGTTCATCGGTTACATCGCGCCAAAGTCGGTTATAAGTAGATGTGTGTTCTATTCCAAGTTGGCGGGCAAGTTCGAGTATAAACTCGCTTTTGCTCTGACAGTCGGAGCAATCAACGTAAATAACGCTGCCTTTGTTTGCCTGTGCGTATTCGTTTGCTGCATAACTTTTGCCAATGCCTGCAATGTCGCACAAAACCTGCCACAAGCCGTTTTCGCGGCACAACTCAAGCGCGGTTTGTACTGAAATATAAGTGTTTGTTTTTGCCGTTTGCCAATCGGACAGTACAAGACAATTAAAGTATTTAGCAAGTTTTAGCCACGTTGCATCTTTAATCGCAGCATAACCCTTTGGCTGCTTGATTTGGCTGTACGCCGATTTGTTGAATGGAATTTGCAGCATATTTTCAATGTATGTTGCGTATTCGTTGCTGCCTTTGCCGATTTTTGCCTGCTCGGCTGTGAGTGCATCTACCACTCGTTGTTTTATTTCGTTTGTGATTTGCATAATTTAGAATTTTTTTAAAAATATAGGGTTACTTGCGCCAAAGGCATCAGAGAGTGGCAAGCCGCCCTATTTTGTTATTGTTTTTTAAAAATGCGGGGCTATTACTGCCAAAGGCTTGAGATATTGAGTAATCACCCAGCATAGATTATTTACATTTGCGCACGGCTGTTAGTAGTTTCATAGTCAAAGCCGCCGATAAGTTCATTAACAAGAGAGTTGCGCAACTCACTGTCTTCAATTCTGGAGGTGATTGCAAGCAGTCGCACCATACGGTTGCGGTCAAGACGGTTGATTAACCGTTTTTTTGGCGGCAATGCTCTTGCTGGTTCTTTTATAAATAATGAACCCTGCCGAGCAGCATATTCATCTACCTTAATAATAAGGTCTTCAGCCCAATCGCGAAATAACTTTGCACGCTCGCTTTTGATAAAGAAACCCAAGCGAACAATGCCGCGCTTGGTAAAAAGAATTGAATTTGGCTGTATCACGCCTTTTTCAATAGGTGTCAATATTTTATTGACACCTAAAATGAAGTGTTTATTTTCAAGCATTTCGTCATTATGATTATGAAATGCTTGAAAAATTGAATTTTTGTTAACGCCGTACCCATTCGCCACCTCTTTTGTAGTCATTAAATACTCGTGCTGCTCGTTTGGCAACACATTAACAGTAACGCCTTTGGTTACTTCCATCGGCAACAATGTGCCTGCTGATGTTTGTTTTTTAATTTCCATAATAAAATAATATTAGTGTTGGTTAATAATTGTTACTTCGTAGCCGCCATTATGCAATGCGCATTGGCGTATTTTTTGACACAATGGGCTGACAGATTGCCCCCGCAATGCTGATTTCCTGACTTTATCACTTAAATTTTAGACAATTTGTAAAGTGTTGAATATTAATATTTTATAATTTTAGCGACACTTTTTGGGGTGTCGCATTGAAAAATTTGCTAATTTTGCAGTA
>JAISKN010000115.1 GCA_031260925.1 Prevotellaceae bacterium
CGTACTTTGCATTGGGCTAACTTCCCAAGATATATATTGGTTTACTTGCTTTATGCTCGCTCACAAGTTATTTCTTTTTTTGCATTTTTCAAAAAAATGGCTAACTTTGCAAAAAAATATAAAACTTATGAACAGAATTATACTCATCGGCAATGGCTTTGATTTGGCACACGGACTGAAAACTCGGTATGCTGATTTTATTGATTGGTTTTGGGAACAAGAAACTGAAACCATAAAAAACTGCGAACAATGGAACAAGAAACAAAAATTTAGTGATAAATTTATCGAAGTGAATTATAAAGATAATTTTGATTTCAGCAAATTAAAAGAAAATTGTACTTATAAAAATGGTTTTTTAAAAACTATTGTTTAGGCATTTGCACAAAATTGGTGCGATATAGAAACAATTTATTTCAAAGAATTGGTAAAACTAAAAGACAAATTTGATAAAACAAAACCGCACGAAAAACAAGATATTGAAAATTTGAATTTTGATTTTGACCAGATAGAAGGAAAATTGAAAGAGTATTTAATATCAGAAACAAAGAAAAATAATTTAATTGAAATTGAAAACAACGGAAAGCACAAAGTAAAAACTGATTTTGAACAGACATTACAAGACGAAATAAAGAAAATTATTTTTGATTTTTCATACCCGACAGAATATAGAAAAGACAAATTTGATAAAAATCAGAAAGACACACAAATTTTATTATTAAGTTTCAACTATACTAAAACGGCGGAATTGTATAAGCAAAACAATAATCTTATTATCAATAATATTCACGGAGAGTTAGACAAAATAGAACACCCAATTATTTTTGGTTATGGCGACGAGGAAACAGACGATTCCAAACAAATAGAGAAACTCGAAGTAAATGAATTTTTGAAAAAAGTCAAGTCGGTACAATATAACAAGACAAGCCATTATGCGCAATTAGAAAACTTTATTTCAACAAATTCTTATGAAGTTTTTGTTTTCGGGCATTCCTGTGCAAATTGCGACAGAACTTTGTTGAATATGCTCTTTGAAAATGAAAATTGCAAATCAATAAGGATTTTTTATAATAAAGCAGATGACAAGAGTTTTTTTAATACATACTGCAATATTTACAGGCAGTTTGTAAAAGAAAAAAAAGATGTAAAAATTAAAGTAGAATGTGAAACAGAAGCAATTCCATTGCCGAATAAGGTAATAATTCCTGCGTATATTTTAGAAAATTCATTGATAGAGATAAAAGTTGCCGATAATTTAAAATATATTTTAATAGAAAATAATGAGGAAAAAGAAATAAAAAAATCGTTTTACATAAGTAAATACCAAGTTACGCAGAAACAATATGAAAGTATAATGGGTAAAAACCCAAGTTATTTTACAGGCGAAGATTTACCTGTGGAATGTGTTACTTGGTATGACGCTGTAATGTTTTGCAATAAATTGACTGCAAAATATAAAACAGAATTTCAACTGAACGAACATTATACAATAACGAATATAACAGAAAAAGATAATCATATAATTAGCGCAAATGTTGTTGAAAACGAAAATGCAAACGGCTTTCGCTTGCCGACAGAAGCCGAATGGGAATATGCTGCCACAAGTGCAGGAAAATATAAGAATAAAACTAATTATGCACGTAATGAAAAAAATGCTAAAATAGATGATTTGTGTTGGTATAGGCAGAACAGCGATAGTCGCACGCACCCTGTCGGACAAAAGCAGCCGAATGATTTAGGGCTTTACGATATGAGCGGAAACATTTGGGAATGGTGTGATAATGAATACGAGAACACTGCTTCCTGCATTTTGCGCGGTGGTAGTTGGGACTTTAGCACACTGTACGTGCGTGTGTCGTGTCGCGCCATCAACTCGCCCGACTATCGCAACGACCGTGTAGGTTTTCGCTTGTGTTTGTCCCTGTAGTTTGCTCTTTTGGCTTTGTCTTTTTTGTTGTAAGCAAAAATAAAAAAAAATAGGGAATGAGTTTTGCAATGAGTGCAGCGGCGAAGCGAAACGGAGTGTAGCGAAGTAAGCAAGCGAATATGCAAAACGAGGTAATTATTAATAATTCAACTTGCGAAAGTTGAAAATTATTAGAAAAATAAACCTGATTTACACCTGATAAATAAACAAAACAACCTGAGTAACAGTAAAATAACTCCTTACCGAACCTTATTAATAACATAAGAATAGGTTTTACTAATTACCTGTTAATCAATATAATACAAAATATAAAACTTTTACAATTTGCTGATATATAATATAATAAGTAACTTGCGAAAGTTGAATTAATAATTGACAAAAAATCAAAAGCAGGTGTCATTGCGGGTCAAGCCCGCAATGACACGATATGTTTTTTTATGTCTCATATTGAAAAGTTTAATTTTTAGAAGCCATTAACAATTAATGCGAATAATGGATTAAAATGTTTTTTAAGGTTGCATTCCTACGGAATGCAGGTCTGTATTTCTGTTTTTTTTCTACCGAGCGATGCAATCCTAACGGATTGCTGTGCAAAAATGACATCATTCCGTAGGAATGAATCGCTCGGTAGAAATCAAGTATCACATTAATTCAGTGCATTCTGTAGGAATGCAACCTGTAATTTGCATTATTACCAAGAAATAGAAAAACAATTAAAAAAACAGAATAAAAATAAAGAAATCTGTCATTCCCGCTAAGGCGGGAATCCCCTTACTGCAATGACACGAGGAGATTCCCGCCTTCGCGGGAATGACAACAAAATTTAGAATGATACCACCAATGAAAAATTATGTTATTTAAGTAATTTTTTATGGATTGCTTCGGAAATACCTCGCAATGACGTAGCCCTTTGCTGAAATAACTTCCGTCATTGCGAGGTATTTCCGAAGCAATCCAGATTTATTTAATACATAATTAATGAGTAATTTTCAAAAATAATTTTGTAATTTTGCACCGCAAATCAAAAATCAAAATAATATGAAACAAATTTTAATCTTAACATTAGCAATGACAATGGCAAGTTGCGCTTACAAACCACAAACCTACGCCTCGCTTGACGACTACCCTGTCTATCGGGGCGGCGATATGGAATTGACCTATTCGCCCGAAAAATCGGACTTCTGCGTCTGGTCGCCCGCCGCGCAAAGCGTGGTATTGAAAATCTACGAAGAGCAACAGGGCGGTTTGCCTGTTGATACTTTCAAACTTAAACCGTCAGAAAACGGCACTTGGCGCGTGTCGGTGGCGCAGGATTTGCTCGGCAAATTCTACACTTTTCAGGTAAAGCAGGGCGACAGCATTTATGCCGAAACGCCGGGCATTTGGGCAAAAGCAGTGGGCATCAACGGCGACCGCGCGGCTGTGATTGACTTTGCAAAAACAAACCCCGAAGGTTGGGAAAACGACATTCGTCCAAAAATGGACAATCTTACCGATGCTGTAATTTATGAATTGCACTACCGCGATTTTTCGATTTCTGAAAATTCCGGCATAAAAAATCGTGGAAAATTTCTTGCGCTGACAGAAGAAAGTACCGAAATCAACGGCGAAAAAACAGGTCTTGCGCATCTCAAAGAGTTGGGCATTACGCACGTTCAGATTTTGCCCTCCTACGACTACGGCTCGATTGACGAGAG
>JAISKN010000109.1 GCA_031260925.1 Prevotellaceae bacterium
TCTTTCCATTCTAATTCTTGACTTTCCATAATTTTTACAATTTATTCAATAACTCTATTATTTTTCGGCAGTTTGCTGCAAGTTGGTAATGTTGCACATTCTTTTCTATACAAAATCAAAACCAATATTACAATCAAAACGCAACCAATAAAACTCATCATAATATCATAAATATCAACAGGATACGCCCAAATCAGATATTGAAGTAATTCCCAAAAAGTTAATCCAAAAAATGTAATTAAAAATGCGTAAATTATTGATTTTATAGTATTTATACCAAAATTATTTTTCAAAACACTAAAAAACATCGCACAGATTCCCGTTCCTGCAAAAAAGTTAGGTAAAGTTCCCTGTAAAAAAATCCCAATAGGCGATAAATGCAAGTGCCAATCTCGCAAAAACCCCTTGATAACTATCACCGCAAACATCGACAAAAAGCCAATCGCCGCTAACAGCAGCAAACGCTTATCGTTTCTAATATTTTGTCGTGTAAATTTCATTTTTTTCATTTTCTGCTCTTTACGATTTATATTTTTTTATTCAATTTAAACTAAGTTCAATTCCTGCAACAGCGCAGGTCTGTTTTTGTATGTTTCGCGCAAATTTTTAATTATCAAATCTGCCGTTGTACGCCCGCCGAGTTTGATAATACGCCGCAGATATTTACAAATTTCCGCGTAATAACTTCTACCTGTGAATTTTGCAGCATAATCAACAATTTCTTTTGCGTAAAGCGTTATCAATTCGTCCGCATAATTTGTTTTCAGATAAGGTTCAAGCAAAGCAATATTGCCCAATGAAGAATGTTCTTTGAGCAGATTCAAAAGCCGTTGCCACTGCTGTTCCGCAATAAAAATTTCGGCTATGTTGTGATAATTCCATCCGCCGCGTTTTTCCCATTCGGCTATCAAAGTTTTATCAACAAAATTTGTCCAATTTTCAGGTTTTATATTGTCTTTCAGAATTTTATAATAACCTTTTTTCTCGGTATTTTTTTCAAAATAAAGACGTTTTGCATATTCAATAATATTTTCTGTATCCTGTTGAATAATAGCAATTTTCAAAATATAATCAGTCCATCTATTCACCAAGCCGGGCTTATCTTTCTTATCAAATTCTATTCCGTCAATGGCAATTTTTTTGGCTTTTTCATAATTTTTTTTGGCAATGGCTTTTTCTATTACAGCGGTTCTGAATTTATCATTTTCAAGATTTTCTAACAAAAATTTTTCTGCCTTTTCTTTGTCAAATTTTGACAGAATTTCATATTTTATGTTCTGCGCCTCCTGTTTTCGCCAACCGTATTTGTCGTCATTTTTTTCGTACGCATCAAGTCGGGTAAAAATTTCTTTTGTTTCATTTTCCGTTTTAATCAGCGACAAAGCCATTTGCAACAATTCAGTATGCCAATCGAAACCATCAAACGTTTTTTTGTCAAAAGAATTATAACAAAAATTCAAAAGTTCATTTTTTTCGTTTTCCGAAAGTTTTTCTTCGGTAATTTTCCATAAAATTTCAAAAGCACCGCTTATCAAACCGCCAAATTCGCCGTTGCTGTCGTCTCCGCAGTTAAAAGCGTCCATTGCCTGCACCGCCGTCGCCATAGCGATATTCATTGCCTTTGCAAAATTGTTTTCCGTCACGCTTTTTTCGGCAAGTTGCAGATATTCAGACACATTTCTGTTGAATGTCCGCGCCTTGTCCCAATCTATAAAACCGTCTCTGCCTTTTGCTGATTTGACAAGGGCTTTCAACTGATTTTCATAGTATTCGCGAGAATTGTCGGTGTTGTACGTCATAAATTGAAAAATAAAATCGTTTCTTAAAAAGTTATCACGCGATATTTTTTTCAACACAAACGCTTTTAATTCTTCGTGCGAAACTTTTTCTAATAACTCTTTCGCCTCTTCTGCGGGAGTTTTCTTTTTGGACGTTTTTTCTGCTTTTTTTGCTTTTGGCAGTTTCGGAAAAGAACCGTCTTTCATACCTAATTCTTCTGATTGAAGTGCAAAAATCACTGCTGCAACGTGTTTGCAAACGGGTCCAACATCGTAAGGACAATCGCAGACATACTCCGTAATAATTTCATTTTTTACTGTCATTTGCACCAAATAATCATCTGTACCCTGCACAACTGCCTGATATTCACCCGCACCGACTTCCTCAATTTCTCCAATCTGTCCTTTTTTGAAATACGATAAACCACGTTTCAAAATCGTTTCATCAATATGCTGTTCAAATTCATTTAATGGTATCTTCATAATTTTTAATTGTTTTATTCTAAATTTATCTGATTTTCAATTAGTTCCTTTAATTTTTCTTTTTCGGGCAAATAAAGTTGATATTTCGACACAAAAAGTTGCGAAGAAATGTTGTGCATTGCATATTCTACCTCAATATCGTCTTTTTCGCGTGCCAAAACAATGCCAATCGGCGCATTGTCGCCCTCGTTGTTTTCTTCGGTTTCAAAATAACCGAGATACATATTCATTTGTCCAACATCTTGATAATCTGCATTTTCGCGTTTCAAATCAATCAGCACAAAGCATTTGAGAATATAGTGATAAAACACCAAATCAACATAATGCGGGCG
>JAISKN010000119.1 GCA_031260925.1 Prevotellaceae bacterium
TACACAAATTACTGAAAAAGAGATACTTGAAAAGAAAATATCCGCAACTAAAAAAGCACTTGAAAAACTAAATAATCTACTTAAAATCGCCGCCTGAGTGGTTTGTTATATAGAAGATACAAAATAATTATTTTTTCACCAATTTCCCCACATTATTCCCCACGCGCACCAGATAAACCCCGCTCGGCAAATGCGAAATGTTGATTGTTTGTGCGCCGTTGTTTAGGGGCGTTGCGCGCAACGCCCCTACGATGCGCCCCTGTAAATCGGTTATTGTTATCGTTTCGCCATTCCGTAATTCGTAATTTTCAATGCGCAATTCGCCATTTTCAATTATAATCTGCAATTCCTCTCTCGTAGATTCCAACACCTCTGTGCTTATGCTATTTTCGCAGTCCTCCAATGCCTGCTGCAAGTCGGCATTTTCGGTTTGCAGGGTGCCGTTGAGGTCATTAAGGATATTGATGTCGTTATTGAGCGCGGCGGTGTCGGCTTCCAACCCTGATACTTGGGCGTGAAGGGCAACGGTGTCGGCTTCCAACGCTGATATTTGCGCAAGCAGTGCCGATACTACTTCATCGCAATTATTAGCGGCAACCATTCTGTCTGCCAAATCACTCCAATATTGCCCCCTTGATATTGCGACAGCGAGCCGCAGGGTACGGTTATGGCAAGCGCGGCATTAGTATTATAAAATACATATCCGCCGCCGAGCGTGGGCGGAGTAAGTCCATTGAGGGTTACTGATGTTAAATTGCCGCAACCATTAAATACGCTGCCTGCCATAGATGTAACACTGCTTGGAATGTTTACCGAAGATAAAAGGGTGCAACCTTGAAATGCGTTGTCAATAGTTTCCACGCCTTCAGGAATAATTAACGATGTAAGCGCATTGCATTGATTAAAAGCAGATAATCCAATAGATTTTACGCTGCCCGGAATGCTTACGGAACTTAACAGCGAGCAGCCCATAAAAGTGCTATTCTCAATAGCCGTAACGCCGTTTGGAATAGTAACGGAAGATAATTTGCCGCAAGTAGCAAAAGCATGAGTGCCAATAGCCGTAACGCTGCTTGGAATGTTTATGGAGAGTAAGTTTGTGCAATACTGAAAAGCGGCATTGCCGATAGTCGTTACGCCGTCTGGAATGTTTATTGAAGGTAAGTTTGTGCAATTCACAAAAGCGGAATTGCCGATAGAAGTAACGCCATCGTTAATGATAACGGTTTTAATATTGCCGCTGTAACTAAACCACGGGACCGAAGTTCCGCTAAAATCAGCCATATCGCCCGTCCCGCTGATAGTGAGAGTGCGGTTGTTTAGTTGGCTGCCCGTGATTTCCCAAGTGAGGTTGTCGCCCTGCGCTCCGCAGTTGCCGCTGGCTACTACACCCTGTGCGTTTGCATTAAACATTGCTGCAAAAATAGCAGCCACTAAAAGAAAGGTAAATTTTTTCATTGTAAATTGATTTTTTTGTCTGAACCTTGATTTTATTAAGATTTTTATGATTATCAAGATTTTAAGACGGTTAATAAATGTTGATTTGTTGATTTGTTGATTTGATTATAAATAAAAAATTCCGCTCTTTTTTTATAAAAAAAGAGTAGAACATATTTTTCTAACAAATTAATTTTGAGTATATTACTATTACGCGCGCGAAAGGTAAGGTTGGTTGTGTGTTAGCAAAATTTTTCATTCTGCCAAACATTTGGGTAATATTTTTTTGGATTTTATTCATTTTTAACACAAAATAATTTTATTTGTCGTTATAATGTCCTTTCATTGAGTATATTCTTATTCTGCCATTTGAAATACCATAAATAATACGGTTTCCGTCATTAATTCTGCGCGACCATTTACCTGCAAAATTCCATTTCAGCGGTTCGGGTTTTCCGATACCTGTAAATGGCGTTTCTTGAATATTATTAATTAGTTGCTGTATTCTTTCTTTAATGGCAGCAGTGCCGTTTTCTTTCCAATAATACAGGTCTTTTAAAGCATTTTCAGAATAATCTACTTCCATAAATCTTCGGTTTTGATTGTTTGAAATTTACCTGCGGCAAATTGTTCCTCGCTTGCCTCAATTTTATTTACAAATTCTTGGCTGTAAGGCATTCTATTTTCTTCTATTATTCTGAAAACACCCGCATCTCTTATAGAATGAATAATGCTTTGTGCCAATGAATTATTAGCGTTAAACTGTAATGTTAATGTTGACATAATCGTAATATTAATTATTTGAAAATCACGCTGCAAAGATATTAATTATTTTTTTAATCTGCAAATCTCAAAAAAATACTTCTGTGTATAAATTCGGCTGTTTCGTGTAAGGGGCAGCCGTTTTGGTGTAAATGCCTGAAAAACACTTGGTTGAAAGCATTTTTGAACGTAAATTTGCAGCGGATTAAAGCCCCACCCCAACCCTCCCCTCAGGGGAGGGAGCGGATACTGCAAATTCAGACAAAATTTGAAATGCGCACACTCACCCTCTCCTTGTGGAGAGGAGGCAGGGGGGAGAGGCTTCTAAAATCAAAGTTCAGACAAACAATCAAATAACCAAACATTAATCATTAAACATTAATAAAAATGTTGCACTACAAAACTATAATCAACGAAAATGCTGCCGAATGGCTTGTGTTTATTCACGGTTTCGGCGGCAGCAGCACGATTTTCTGCAAACAGATTCAGCCGTTTGCAAAAACGCATAACTTACTTTTGGTTGATTTGAAAGGACACGGAAAATCAAGTGCAGAGCGGCATTCGCGTAACTATTCCTACAGCGAAATTGCAAAAGACGTGATAGAAGTGCTTGATTATCTGTCGCTTGGCGAGTGTCATTTTGTCGGCTGCTCGCTGGGAACGATTGTCGTGCGCGAAATCGCCGAGTTGAAGCCCTCGCTTGTAAAAACGATGACAATGGCAGGCGCAGTGGTGCGTTTTAATATTCGCTCAAAATTGCTGATGACATTTGCGCGTTTTGTTCGCCGTTTTGTGCCTTATATGTGGATTTATTGCATTTATTCAAAAATTTTGATGCCGCATAAAAGGCACAAACAGTCGCGGCAACTTTTTATTGTTAATGCAATGAAAATGTGTCAGCGCGAATTTGCCCGCTGGCTTTCGATGACGGCAAATTTGAGTTCTCTTCTGCGTTTTTTCCGCACGGTAGAACTCGAAATTCCGACACTCTACCTGATGGGCGATGAAGATTATATGTTTTTGCCGCAGGTGCGCCATTTAATACAGTCGCACAACAGGTTTTCAACATTGGTTGTTGTTCCTAATTCTGGACACGTCTGCAATATTGACAACGCCGATTTTTTCAACAAAAAAGCAATGAGTTTTTTAGTAGGGGCAGGGTATGCCGTAGGGGCAGGGCGCGCCCTGCCCCTACAAGCCCGCGCCAGCAACCAAATAACCAAATAACCAAATCAACAAATAACCAAATAATTAATCATTAAAAATTAAAATTTATGTATTACAAAAAATCAAAATCAATTTTAGCAGCCCTTGCGCTGCTTGCAACGGCAACCGTTTTTAGCGGCTGCAACAACGGCAATGAGCCGACAACGCCGCAAGGCGACTATGTACAATTTGCAGGAAAAACCGCAGAAATTGTGGGAGATTTGCAGTTGTGGGACTTTGGCAATATGTACGGCAACGGCTCGTATGTCTATCATCTTGTCTTCACTTTGTTGGACAAAAACAGTGAGGGAACGCTCGAAGTTGGCATTATTTGCGGCAGCAAAAGCGATATAATCACGGCGGGCAACAAATTTACCTACACTTTCGACAAAGACGAGGAGACAAACACGTTGAACGTTCTCACTCTTTTGATGCCCGACAGAACAGGTTTCAACATTGATTTTATTGACAAAGCGTCTGTTGTTGTTGAAACTTCCAATTCAAGCGGAATTTTGCTTTTTAATGTTTCGATTGAGGCAACAACCACCGACAACATTAAATTTACTGCCAAATACAAAGGCGGCGGAGGATTGTATCGTTATTAAATTTAAGAAAAAAATGAAATTACTGTTGCTAATAATGGACATTCCGCTGCTCTGTTTTGGTAGAAAAATGAGCGATGGCGAGCAGTTGCAAATTGTCAATTCGCTTGAGGCTGGCGATGTGGTGCTGGCGGCTGACCGTCTTTTTCCGCTGTGGCAGTTGTTCGCAAAGTTAGTGAGCGGCTCAAACTACTATCATTCAGGCATTTATGTTGGCGGCGGGCAAATCATTGAGGCAACAACCTATTATCCCGAAGGCAGCGGCGTGAGGCGGACAAACGTTTATAATTTCGTGTCAGGTTACAAAACCTGCTGCGTTGTGCGCCCGCCCTACGCCTCGCCTGCCGAAAGAAACAAAGTATTAAATTTTGCCGCTGCGCAACTCGGCAAACCTTACGATTATGCAATGAAGAGCGAAGAAAACGGCGCGTATTACTGCACAAAACTTGTTGCCGAAAGTCTGAAAACGGCAAATATTTTTGTGAAAACCAAAACATTTTTTGGCAAAAAAGCATTTTCGCCCGATGATTTTATAAAAATACAAAACGCAAAAATCATTTACGGCAAAAATGAAAATGTGCTGTTCGCTGTTTTGCTGCAAATTA
>JAISKN010000163.1 GCA_031260925.1 Prevotellaceae bacterium
ATGACACGAGAATTTTATTTTTATTGTCAATTTACAACATACCATTTTTATAGTATACTGAAAATCAGACATTTAATACATATCAATTATATGCCTAATTGAATATTTTTAATTTAATAGTCGGCTATAATTTGTTCCGTAGAACATATTTTACTAAGAAGAACATCTAATTCTTCTGCAGTACATTTTTTACGATATTCGTTTCTTAAAAAATTAACCATATCTGGTATTTCGGAAGTTTTATCTACAATTATATACGAGATATCATTGGGGTTAAATGTAAATCTACAAGATGAAATATTATTGTTATATTTATCTTTATCTGCCAAATACTCGCTTGGCAATACAGAAAATGAGGCTTTAATCTTATCTTTTGGAGCAACTAATCGCCATTCTCTTTCATCATAAAATCTATAATCAGACTTATTTATTCCACCTCTTTTCAACTCTCCTGCATAATTTTTTGCATAACTCTTTATTTCTAAAATACGCGATTTTTGTTCATCTGTCAAATTACTTGCCTTATCTCTTCTTGCTTTTATTAATTCGTATATACTTTTGGCGATTAGAGAATTTTTATCAATATACAAAACTGGATTTACACCATTCTTCATTGCCCATTTTTTTGTTAAGCCTATACCATATCTTCCGTAGGCATCAAAATGTCGTTCTGCATCTGAAAGAGGAATATCACAAAAAGATATCATTGGATGTGCGGCATTAGAACCATCACCTGTTGCACCTAACTTTAAAGATTCAAGACAATATTTAATTTTGAACCCTTCTTTTAAAATTAATTTTAAAACATCAAATGTAGATGTGTAATGAATAATTGAATTTGTACTGATTGCCATATTTTTGATTTATTAAATTTTTGATTTTTATAATTCACGCCGCCATTTTGCCCACAAAATGAATGCTTAAAAAAATGCTAATCAGTGCAATTCCCAAAAAGAAAATTAGCAATGACAACCAATTTTTTGAGTTGGTTTTGCTTGTTCGGAAAAGCAAATAGCCGACAAGCAAGTTAAACAACGCCCATAAAATATTTGTCAGCGGAGAGGAAAGTCCGATGCCGTGCGGTGTCGCAAAAGGCGTAGGAAAAGCGTTGCCCGAAATTCCATTAACAAAGTGCGGAACAGCATTTGTTAAGAATATGCCTGCAAAAAATGCGGCGATGTAGTTATACCATTTCATAATCAATATTTTTTAATCCACAGATTACACAGATTAACACAAATTATTTTTCTGTGTTAATTTGTGTAATCTGTGGACTGAATTATTCCGTATTGCGCCGCCGCCAAATAAGCAGCCCCAACAATCCCAGCAACACCACACCGACAACGATTGACGAAACGAGCGAGATTTTCGCCGATTTTGCCATAAGTTCATCGTAGCATTTGAGTTCGATTGTGTGCTTGCCAGCAGGGACTTGCAGCCCGCGCAAAATGTAATTTACCCGCACAAGCGGCGTTTCCACTCCGTCAATATAGGCTTTCCAAGTTTTGTAATAGACTTCGGAAAAGACGGCAAGTTGAGGGCTTTCGGTTTCACTCTCAAAAATCAGATTGCCTGCATTTTTGTAGTCGGTCAAAGCGATTTTTGAGTCTAACTTTTCCAAAGTTTCAAACTTTGGAAAAGTTGTTGTTACATATTTTTGCCAAACAGTATCAATCACAGCCGTACTTTTCAGATTGACTTTGCCAATTTCGGCAATTTCCTCGTCAGGCGAATTTACCCATTTAATGCTATCAACAAACCAAGCATTGCCAAAAGTATTTTTATTTTCTAAAATTATTTGCGGCTGATTTTGGTCTTGTGTCGGATAAATTAAATATTTGGCATTCAGCATATCAATTATATTAAAAATTGCATTGTTCGGCTCAACTTTGCTTAAATCGCCCTGAACAGAATAGACGGTGGTAAAAATATTTTGTCTGTCGCTCAAATAAAAGTCAATAATATCCTGATAACGGCGCAGTTTCGCGGGTGAATAACCGCCGACAGAAAGGTGAAAAGCCGATGTTCCGCTCTCGTTGAAAGTGTTTGAGGCAAGATTTAAAACCCTATAATGCGATTTATCCTGCAAAATCATTTCATCAATCTGCGTTTTCTCAAAGTTTTTTGCTTGGCGTTTTGATACAAATTTGTCCTCGCCCAAAAATCTTTTATCAACACTCCACATATCAAACAAAATCAGCACTCCGAATGCCAAAATCAAATATTTTGCCTCAAATTTTTTCTTAACAAAAATTATCATTAACCCTGCTGTGATTGCGATTAAGAAAAATGACCGCCAAGCATCGCCTGCCAACATTGCTTTTCTGTCGGCAATCAACGAAGGCACGAGCCATTCGGGGAAATTGGCATCTGACGGCGCAGCAAAATTAAACAGGCTGCTGCCGAAAAGCGCGAAAAAGAGGCAAATGCCGCCTGTAATTCCTGCCGAAATTATGATTGGTTGTAGGGGCAGGGCGCGCCCTGCCCCTACATTTTTTGCATCGTCTAAAATTGTTTTTAATGCCAAAATTGCCAAAATCGCCATTGTGAGATTTGCCATTATCAAAGCCATTTCGGGCGTGCGGAATTTGTTTAAAAGCGGCAAATGATTGAATAAAAATACATTAATGTTTGGTATTAAAATATGAATATGTAACGCTTGTATTCCTAAAAAATTAAAATCAATTACTCCGCCTGCATTGCCGCCCCAAGCCAACAAAATCGAAAGCAGTGTTCCGCCCAAAAGCCACCATTTTTCTTTGCCTTTAACAATTATCAAACCCAAAACAAACAAAAAGCAGATTATCGCACCTGCATAAACGGGTCCTGATGTAAAACTTTTATGTTCGTCTGCGCCCCAATAAGTCGGTGCGTGCTGCGAATATTGCTTTGCAATGGAATAATTGCCTGTTTCAGTTAATTTTTTGTAAAATTCCGATTTTTCGCCGAGATTATACGCCGAACTTCCACCGTAGAAATTGGGAATTAAGAGCGTAAAAGTTTCCATTTTGCCGTAAGACCACTGAAAAGCATAGTCGAGGTCTAACCCCGCTTTTTCCTGCTTGCCGTCTGCGTTGTTTTTCAGCACTGCACCGCCGCGCATCGTCTCTTTTGTGTAGTCCATTGTGGGAATTAACTTGCCCAGCGAAGGCGTAATTGCCAACACCGCCACAGCCAAAAGTATGACGCTCGCTTTGGAAAATTTTGCCAACTCTTTTTCTTTTATTGCATAAATGAGATAAACAATAAAAAGAATGAGAATTATCAATAATAAATAATAGGAAATTTGCTGATGATTCCACGCCACATTAAGCCCTGTAAAAAACAGCGTGATAAGCGCGCCGAGCAGATATTTTCCGCGATAACAGAGCATTATTCCGCCAAGCATCGGTGCCATTGTAGCCATTACCAAGCCTTTGGATATATGCCCCGCCTCAATAATTATCAGGTTGTACGAGCAAAAGGCGTAGGCGATTGCGCCGACAACGGCAAGCATTGGCTTACAGCCGATTGCGAGCAGAAAAATGTAAAAACCGAGCAGATAAACGAACACAAGCCCAAAATTTCCGCCGTGGTTTAACGTCAGAACTTTGCCGATTGTGCCGAAAATGTTGGTTACAGGCGGTGCGTAGGTGTAATTTGCAGGCATACCCGAAAACATCGCGTTACTCCAATAGGAATAATCGCCTGTCCGTTCGTGGTAGTCGCGCGAGTCTTGCCCCCACGCTATTGAATTTTTAATATCGCCCTGCTCAATGTCTTTATTTTCAAGCACGACAGGTAAAAAATAAACAACGCTCAATATTAAAAAGAGCGTGATTGCCAAAATATGCGGCAGTGATTTTTGGAAAAATGATTTCATAGTAATTAGTTATTAGACACAAGACACAAGTAATTAGACGCAAGTTAATTATAGATGCAAGTAATTAGACACAAGATATGAGTAATTAGACACAAGATATGAGTAATTAGACACAAGATATGAGTAATTAGACACAAGATATGAGTAATTAGACGCAAGTTAATTTTTGTTTGCCCTAACTTTTATTGTTAGTCCGTGTATCATTTTTTGAATTTCAATTATTTTATTGTTTAAAAAAGTAAATTCATCGTTGTTAATATAATCCAACTCAAAAGAAACAATTATTTGAGTTTCAACTTCATAAGCAGAGCCTTGCGCAATATCAAGGAAATGCGCAAAATCATTATTTGTATTTCTGCCTGCACCTTCTGCAATATTAGACACAATAGAAACGACAGCCCTTCGCAGTTGCATAGAAAGAGCAAAAAGTTCCTCTTTCGGAAATTTTTTAGTTATCAAATAAATTTCTTTTACAAACTCTTTTGATTTATGCCAAACTGATAATGCTTTCGGATTATTCATATTTATATTTATACTAAAATACTTATATCTTGGTCTATTTACTTGTGTCTTATATCTAATTACTTGTGTCTTGTGTCTTTTAGCGCAACGTTCTTGTGTCTTGTGTCTATCTACTTGTGTCTTGTTTCTAATACAGGTTTGGAAATGGAAAACGGTAATAGACAAAAAATCTTTTGCCGTCAATTTCTACCTGTCTGTCTTTTAGTTTCTGGAAAAAATCGAAAAAATCGCCGAAATGGCGTTTATCAACAAAAATGCTGTATGTTTTGTCGTTGCGCATAATTGTATTTTTGTCGTCTAAACTGCCCCAAGCAGTTGCCCAATTCACATAATTGCTTGACTGCATTGGGCATTCTGTAGCCACAACTTCAAATTTTTCTGGCAACCACTCAACTGATTTTTTATTTGAAAATTTTATAATACGGTCAAATGCTTTAAGAAAATTTTTCGGCGCGTTATTTCTTGCCTCGCTGCTGTTGCGCAAATCGCCATAAACCTGATATTCATCAACTTTATCAAAATTCACAAACATAATATTACGCGGCTGTTCTGAATTATTACCGACAGAGTAATCTTCATCTTTGAAATCAACTTTGTAAAATATTGACAGCAAAATCCTCTCCGCATCGTCTTTGTTGGTAATCAGTTCAAAAAATTTCACCTGATTATCAATTTTCTTCTTATAAATAATCTGCCCATTTGGATAGAGCGCAAATGTAGGAGGGTCGAGACTTGCAGCCTGCTTGGTCTGCGGGTTTGATTCGATTAGAACGAGCAATGGATTGCCGTATTCTTCGTTAAACTGTTGCGCAAAAAGCATCGTTGCAAAAAACGCGAAAATTGCTGTAAAAAATGACTTTTTCATATTAAATATGGGTTGAATAAATTAGAGCGCAAAGATACAAAAAAAAATTATTAACAAAACAGATTTTTTTATTAATTTTGCATTTTAATTTTTAATTTTTATCTTTTATCTCTTAACTCTTATCTTTTTATTAAATTGCTTTATCTAAAACTTTTTTATACATTCTTCAAAATCGGACTGTTTGGTTTCGGCGGGGGCTACGGAATGCTGTCGCTGATACAGTTTGAAGTTGTAGAGCGCAACGGCTGGCTCACGGTGGAGGAATTTACCAACGTTGTGGCGATTTCGCAGGCAACGCCCGGACCTGTGGGCATAAATTGCGCAACGTATGTCGGATATTCTGCAACGCACAGCGTAATCGGCTCATTTTTAGCCACTTTTGCGGTTGTGCTGCCGTCATTTATTTTGATGTTGATTGTTGCCAAAATGATTGTAAAATTCAAAGAAAACCGCTATTTTTCGGCTATATTCAGCACTTTGCGCTACGTTGTGGTTGGATTGATAGCCGCTGCTGCGCTGATGTTGATGACAGAGGAAACATTCGGCAAAAACTGCGCCGACATTGTTTCGTGGGCAATTTTCGCCGTTTCGTTTATCTCCGTCAAATCCCTCAAAATCAACCCAATAACAGTGATTGTTTTCGCAGGAATTTTTGGGGTGTTGTATTATTAGACACAAACGCTGCCTCCCTCACGAGAAGCAGCGCAGAACAAAAATGCAAAAATTTACTCATAAAATTAAAAAATATTAGTTATTATTCAGAATGCTGTTTCAAAAACCGAACATTATAAAAAATATTATAATATACAGATTTACAGCAAATATTGCGCCAAATGCGCAATGTTGTTTTATGCAAATTTATATTTGTATAACAGCCTCATTTTTAGTCATTTAAGGCAATTACCAAATCGGGCGCAAAAGTACAATAATTTTTTCAAAAAAAACAAAAATTTAAGAAACTTTAACGCAATATTTGCATAAAAGAACAAAAAACAGTAAAATAAAGGGATTTCATTAAATTAATAATTAAAAAAATCAGTAAAAAAAGTGCAAAATCAGCAAAAAAACAAAAAGTGAAACTTTTGCTTTTTTGATACATTTTATTACAAGTGTTAATCAAAATTAATATAGAAAAATATTCCTTTTTCATTATTCATTAAAAAATTATTACCTTTGCAAAAAATTTAAAAAAAAACTGCGACAACAGCACATCAAAAAATAATTTAAAATTCACATTATAATCTAAAACAAAAAATTTATGTTTAAAAATCACCCAAAAGGACTTATTCCTGCTGCGCTCTCAAATATGGGCGAACGTTTCGGCTACTACATTATGAATGCCGTTTTAGTGCTGTTTCTATGTTCAAAATTTGGACTGTCAGAGGAAAAAAGCACTTTAATTTATTCATTTTTCTATGCTGGCATTTATGTTTTGAGTTTAGTCGGCGGTATTATTGCCGACAGATTGCAAAACTATAAAGGCACAATTATGACGGGCTTGAT
>JAISKN010000180.1 GCA_031260925.1 Prevotellaceae bacterium
ATTGCGAGCGGCACTTCTGCCTCTGCCTCGATAACCTTTGCACGAGCCTCTTGCGCCTTCGCTTTCATCTCCTGTTCGAGTGCGACTGCCATAGAACGGCGTTCCTCAGCACGAGCCTGTGCGATGTTTTTGTCGGCTTCGGCTTGGTCCATTTGCAGGTTTGCACCGATATTTTTACCAACATCAACGTCAGCAATGTCGATAGACAGAATTTCAAACGCTGTGCCAGCATCTAAACCTTTGCTAAGCACAAGTTTTGAGATAGAATCGGGGTTTTCCAACACCAATTTGTGCGAATCAGCCGAGCCGATTGCCGAAACGATGCCTTCGCCAACACGCGCGATAATGGTTTCTTCGCCCGCGCCGCCAACCAACTGACGAATGTTTGTGCGGACAGTTACACGCGCTTTTGCCAAAAGTTGAATACCGTCTTTGGCAACAGACGAAACCAACGGTGTGTCGATAACTTTCGGAATTACAGAAGTTTCGATAGCCTCTTTCAAATCACGTCCTGCGAGGTCAATCGCAGTCGCCATTTTGAACGGCAAATCAATATTTGCCTTTGTTGCTGCCACCAAAGCATCAATAACTCTTTTGACGTGTCCGCCTGCAAGATAATGCGCCTCGAGGTCATCGCGTCTGATTTCTTTCAAACCCGCTTTGTGCGCCTCAATCATTGCATTTACGATGTCAAACGGATTGACTTTACGCAAACGCATTAAAAAAAGTTGTATCAACGAAACATTTACTCCCGATGATAATGCTTGAATCCACAGCATAATCGGAAAATAACGAAAAAATAAAATTAGCAGAATAAGAATAACAATTCCTACTGCAAAAGCAAGTATCATACTCATAATTTTTAAATTTTTTAGTTAATAATTAAGTTTAATAATAATTTTTGAGCGGCAAACGGGACTCGAACCCGCGACCCTCGGCTTGGGAAGCCAATGCTCTACCAACTGAGCCATTGCCGCATTTTTTTACATTGATTTTGTGGAGTATAAGGGAGTTATTACGCAGATATAACACACTTGTAATCATTATTTTGATTTTTATCTATTTCGTCTATTTAGATTTTTCTATATTTATTTGATTTTCAATACTTTACATTTTTTTTGGATAGGCGGTTATTAATATTTTTGTTTTTCTCTTTGTAGCATTTCCAATATTTCGGTAGTACCTTCGAGTTTTCCAAATTTTGCAATTAATGAGTTAATATCTTTAATTGATTCATTAAAAAAAAATTGTGTTTGTTGTATATTATTAGTTTTTCTATAAAGACTTATCGCAGTTGAATAACTGTCAATGGCTGAAATATAGTTGCCTTTAAGAAGATATACAAGTCCAATGTTACTATGAACCCAACCGATATTATAGTTATATTCCAATGCTTTTAAACTTAATTCCAAACATTTGTCGTATTCTCCTTTTTCGTATGCTTTCCAACCGAGACCTCCAAACATTTCTGCTTTTGTTTCTTCATCAGATTTTTCAAAATTTTTTGTTTCTTCTACAATAGCAACAACTTCGTATGCTACTATTACTTTGTTGTAACTATTTTCATTGTGAAAACGTAAATACAAGTTGTTAGAAGTTAAATCCGTTATTTTAACAATAGCAGAAGAATAATTAGTTTGCTGTTTATATTTCTTACCATTGGCATCTATCAAATATACATTACAAGTGCCACCATTGCCGGCAACGGCTTTTAAAGTCATATTTGCAAGTTCTAAACGTAAATCCATAGACATAATTTGGTCAAACAACTTTGTTTTTATGTTGTTTTCATCTTTCAACGTTTGGAATACATAACACCATTCAACTGTATTAGGTGGTAATTTAATTTTTATATCTGTAATATTGTTCCCAATACCTAACGTTGCTCTACCTTCACTATTAAGCGTGAAAGTGGCAGGTGGCAACACTTGTACTACTTTTCTCTCTTTTTGAATGGTCTGTCCATTAGATGTAAAAATAATAAGTGTTAAACACAAAATTGTAAAATTTTTTTTCATAACTATTTAGTTTTTAATTGTGTCCTAAAATACTTTCTTTAATTGTTGGCTCAATTCGATAAACATACACATAATAACTATCAGGTCTTGGGTTTCCTAATTTTGATGTGTTTTTTGTACCAAATTCTTTACTAAAATAAGCCTCAATATTATGAACTCTATTAAGAGTATAGCCATAAAATTTTTTAAAATGTATTAAATCAGGGTATGTTTGTTTATGTTGCACTACTCTTTGTTTAGGATTATATGTAATACCTACATACCACATTGAAAAATCGGGTGTGCCATTTGAATTTTGTTTAATGTGTTTTAATATTTCATTAATAATTCGGTTAAAAGTTTCATCAACTTTTTTTGTTTTTACAGATTTTTTAGATTTAGTTTTTTTTGCTATCATATTTTACGTTTTTAAAATATTATACAACTGTTTATCTTTAACAAACTTCAAAACCTCGTTTGTTTTGCTTTTTTCGACTTCGATTTGCAAAACAACCTTTGTTTCTTGTTCGTTTTCTGTCGGCAAACAAAACGATTTTACTAAATCGTACCCGAGTGCTTGCGAAACTGTAAATAAATTCTTTACAGACCAATCGTCTTTTTTCAGCCAACCGTTGAAAGTTTGGCGCGAAATGCCTGCTTTTTTTGCGACATCTGCAAAACTGTACTCACTTTGTTTTACAGCGTCTTTTACAAATTCTCCGATGTGAATTTCTTGCTTTTTCATAAAATATTAATTTACAATGATTTATAATTATTAAAAAAAGTTTTTGTAAATAATTTGTTAAAGTTTGTAAATAATTTGTTTATATTGTAAATAAATTATTTACCTTTGTGCCGTCAAATAATTAGACAAAAGTATAATCATTTTAATAATTTAAAAAACTAAAAAATTATGAAAAATCAATTTTTAAAATCAAAAAAACGGGAAAAGTATTGGGATAATTTTATAAAGTTCATACAAATATTAACTTTAATATTTGTGTTGCTCAAATTTTACGATATAAAACTATTTTAATCAATTTTGAGTACGATTTGTTCGCAATTTACCTCACAGATGTCAATGTAGATTTTTCGGAACGCGCGGGCGGCACAGGTAAGGGAATATTATACAAAGCATTGCGCGAAATGTGCAACCGCGACATTCACAAAGACAGTACATTTGTCCGCATAGACGGCGACAGTTTCGACAAAAAAAATGAACGCCGACAACAGAACAAAAAAAAATGAGTTAAGTTTCATTGATTAGGAATAACAATGAATAATGCACTTCCTTTTTTCT
This sequence comes from Prevotellaceae bacterium, assembly GCA_031260925.1. GTDB lineage: Bacteria > Bacteroidota > Bacteroidia > Bacteroidales > Paludibacteraceae > F0058. Next base: position 3,298 of record JAISKN010000180.1, read on the forward strand.
AAACGCCAACAACGGTATTAGTTTTTTTAATTCAAAATTAATTTTTTAACAATATA
>JAISKN010000189.1 GCA_031260925.1 Prevotellaceae bacterium
GCGGGAATCTCCTTACTTCATTGTACAAATGGGATTCCCGCCTGCGCGGGAATGACAGGTTGCTTCATTTTATTCTGTTTATTTAATTGTTTTTCTATTATCTTAATAATTTTTTTAAACTAATAGCACCTCAAGAAAATTATTAACCATTAATGTTATTATTCTCTTTGCGGCTTTCCGTCTTTGCGCCTTTGCGTTAAGAAATATATTTTTTGAACGCAAAGGCGCAAAGTATTACATTAATAATTTTATTGCACTTATGTTGTATTTTAAATCGTAAATCATAAATCCAAAATCGTAAATTTTTCTTCTATTTTTTTATAAAAAACAAAAATTCCAAGCCTTTGCTGTTGCGGGCTTGAATTTCGCCGCCGTGCATCAGAATGGCGTTTTTGACGATTGACAAACCCAAGCCTGAGCCGCCGTTGTCGCGCGTTCTGCCTTCCTGCACACGATAAAAACGCTCAAAAAGTCGGTTAAGATGCTCGTCTGACACTCCAACGCCGTTGTCGGAATAGGAAAAATAAAGAAAATTCTCGTCTTGCAAATAGTTATTTATCTGAATTTCAATATTTTCGCCCGCGTATGCAATGCTGTTGTCAAGCAGATTTCTGAAAACGGAATAAAGCAGAGTGTAATTTCCGTTAATGGTAATTTGCTGATTTACATCAAGTTGCATTGAAATATTTTTTGTTTTAAGTTTGTCTGACAGGTCAATTCTAACATCGTTTATCAATTCAAAAACATTGATTTTTTCCATTGAAAAACGGCTTGGGTTGTCCTCGATTTTGCTCAAAAGGCTTACATCGTCAATCAACGCTGAAAGTCTAACTGCCTGAATATAAGCGCGTTCAATAAAAATTTTCCGCTTTTCATCATCTAATTCTTTTTCCGAAAGGGTTTCCAGATAGGCGCGTAGCGAAGTTATCGGCGTGCGGAGTTCGTGCGCAATATTCGAGGTCATTTCCTGCTTCACAAGCCGATTTTTTTCGCGCTCGGTAATATTTTTTATGTTGATTTCAAAACTGTTATCTTCAAAAATAACAGCCTGAATTTCAAATATTTTGCCGTTTTTTTCTATCTGAAACGAGCGGTAATTTTTTTCTCTTTCTACAAGAAAATTTTTTATTTCTACAAAATTTTCATCTTCAAAAACGGCTGCCGCGCTGAAACTCGTTTTATTTAAAATAAGATTTTGATTTTGAATAAAATGAGTGTTGTGAAAAATCTCCTTAAAATTTTCGTCAAACATCGCAATTCCCATTTCAGAACGCTGAAAATGCTGCAAAAGTTTTTCCTTTTCGGTTTCGGTGGAATGTTGAGCAGTCTCTTTTTGGCGAAAAATTTCGACCAAATCTTTGCCTATCGCACCGAGTTCGTCATTCGGAAAAGCAATTTTTTCTACCTCTTTATTGTTTTTCAAATCTGATGCAAAATTTTTCAACTGTGAAATAGATTTTCCAAACCTGCCCGAAATATAATTTACAAGCAAAAGCACAACAAAAAATAAACCTAAAACAATGTAAATGAAGAGGTTATCGGCTTTCAAAAGTGATTTTGCCTGTACATTATAGGGCAACGCCACGCGCACGAAATACTCTTGAAAAAACTTTGCGTAATACAGGTAATCTTGATTTGTGGAGGCGGAATGGCGAATATTTGTGCCGAAACCACCGTATTTCGCCTGCATAAGTTCGGGGCGTTTCAAATGATTTTCAAGATGTGAAACATCAGTAAAATCGCGGTCGTAAATCACCTCGCCGTTATCTTTGATAATGGTAATGCGCAGATTTTCAGGCAAAAGTTGTTCCAACAATTTTATCTCTGAAATGTTGGCATCTTTCAATTTATCATTTTTAATTTTTAATTGAATAATATCAATGTAATCAGCGAGTTGCTGCTCCAATGCCTCCGTTTTTTGTTTTCGTTCGTTGCTTTGCTCAAACAGCACAAGACACGCCGAAAACACCACAAAAATGGCGAGAATTATTAAAAAAAGATGTTGTTTGTAGTTCATTTTATTTTTATTTTTTAATGATTATTTTTTAATGATTAATAGTTATTCGTCATTTAGAACGGAGTGAGAAATCTAATGATTGACAGGAGATTTCTCGTTTCACTCGAAATAATTTTATTTTAATCATTAAAAAATAATCATTAATCATTTAAACCTGTATCCGTAGCCTGTTCTGTTTTCGATGTGTTCGCCGTATCCGCCGAGTTTTTTACGGAGGCGGGCGATATGCACATCAACGGTGCGTTCAAGCACGATGCTGTCGCCGTTCCAAGCGCGGTCGAGGATTTCCTCGCGGGTAAAAGTTCTGCCCGCTTTTTCGACTAAAACGGTGAGAATATTAAACTCGGTTTTTGTCAAATCGAGCAGCGCGCCGTCTATTGATGCCGTTTTTGCCTCCAAATCAATCACAAGTTTTTCAAAAACGATTGGCGGTTTTTGCTCGATTTTTTCGGCGCGGCGAAGTACAGATTTCACGCGCGCAATCACTTCCCTGATAGAAAACGGCTTGCGTATAAAATCGTCTGCACCTGTGGAAAAGCCTGTCAGCATATCGTTTTCGGTGTTTTTGGCGGTAATGAAAATTATCGGCGTAAGGTTGCCATCTTTGCGCATTTTGTCCGCCATTTTAAAGCCCGACATTCCGCCCATCATAACATCAAGCAAAAGCAAGTCAAAGTGCTGACTGTCAAGCATTTTCAACGCTGTTTCGGCACTGTCGGCAAGCGAAATTTCATAACCCTCATTTTCGAGATTAAACTGTAAAATTTCTCGAATATCAGGCTCGTCATCAATAATAAGGATTTTTGTTTTCATATATTTAATTTACAAGATAAACATAATTTACAAGATAAACAGATTTTTTGTTGCAAAATTACACAAAATTTCAATAATTCTATCGCCTCTTTCCATTTTACATTTTACATTTTACATTCTGCATTTGCAGTATGTCGAATATCTGTGCCTTCGACAAGATAAATTGCTGCTTCGGCAATATTGGTTGCGCTGTCGCCGATGCGTTCAAGGTTGTAAGACATTGATTTAATGTTGATAATATTTCTAATCCGTTCTCTATCAAGCATTTTGTCGGTGAAATCATCTTCAAGCATTTTGCCGATTTGGTGGAAACATTCATCAACTTCATCGTCTTTTTCGATTACGGCGTATGATATTTTCGTGTCCTCGTTGGCAAAGGCAAAAACGGCATTGCGCAGCATTTCATCAACTAACTTAAACATTTTTTCAATCATAGCCTTTTCCTGCACAAAATCTTTATGCTGAAAATTCGTTCTTTTCAAAGAATGAATTATGTTCAGCAAAATATCTCCGACCCGCTCAATATTTGTTGTAATATCCTGATATGTAATGATTAAGCGCAAATCGGCAGCGCGGGGCGTAAATTTGAAAATGGCAAAAACCACCTCCTCGCGTATTTTCACTTCGAGGCGGTCGAGTATAATTTCGTTTGCCTCCGCCTCTGAGTAAAGCGTTTCATTTTCAGGGTTTTGCAGCAAAGACGCCGCCGTTTTCATTTGCGACAATGCCGTTGCACACATAAACTCAAAATCGTTGAGCAAAATTTTGAGTTCGTTTTTTTTAGAAGTTGTTGTCATATTTTTTAATTTTAAATTCTAAATTGTAAATTGTAAATTAATTGTAAATTGTAAATTGTAAATTGTAAATTATTCAGATGTTAATTGTATTTCTTAAAGGAACTTATAATAATTGGCAAAAAATCAAAAGCGGGTGTCATTGCGGGCTTGACCCGCAATCGCTAATATACTATATTTCAATTGATTGCGGGTCAAGCCCGCAATGACACGGTATGTTCTTTTTATCTCGCATATTGAAAAGTTTAATTTTTAGAAATCCCCTTAATTTACAATTTAAAATTTACAATTATGAATTATCCAAACACTCCTGTCAGATATTCCTCTGTCCGTTTATCTGCGGGTTTGGTGAACATTTGTTTTGTGTCGCCGTATTCAATTAATTTGCCGAGATACATAAACATCGACTTGTCGGACACGCGCGCCGCCTGACTCATATTGTGCGTTACAATAATTATTGTGTACTTTTGTTTGAGTTCCAAAATCAAGTCTTCGATTTTATTTGTGGCTATCGGGTCAAGGGCTGAAGTCGGCTCGTCCATTAAGATAATTTCGGGTTTGAGGGCGATAGTGCGCGCAATGCAAAGCCGTTGCTGCTGCCCGCCAGATAGAAACGAGCCACGCTTGTTTAACGAATCTTTTACCTCGTTCCATAAACCGACCGCAACCAGACTTTTTTCAGCGATTTCGTCTTTTTCAATTTTTTTGAGTTTAATGCCGTTGAGTTTGTAGCCTGCAAGCACGTTGTCGTAGATGCTCATTGTCGGAAAAGGGTTTGGGCGTTGAAACACCATTCCAGCCAAACGCCTGACATTCATTGCGTTCATCTTAAAAATGTTTTCGCCTTTGAGCAGAATTTCGCCTGTGGTTTTGATTTCAGGGTAAAGGTCGTGCATTCGGTTGATAGCCCGCAAAAGCGTACTTTTACCGCAGCCTGACGGTCCCATAATCGCCGTAACGGTGTTTTCCCCAACTGCTGCCGTAACATCTTCAATCGCCTTTTTTTCAGGCGAATAGGAAACAGAAAGATTTTTTATTTCAAGAATGTTTGTCATTATTTTTCGACAAGATTAACATAATTTTTCAAGATTAACAAATTAATTTTAGGTGTCAATTTTGTTAATCCTGTAATTATTTTTTTCGTTGCGAAATTATAATCAAAAAGCAACAAACAAGATACGAAATTGTTAAGATTTGGTTAAGGAAAAAATTTTATTAAAAAATAATCATTAATCATTTAATCATTAAAAATTATTTTGTAACTTTGCGCTGTTTTTATTTAAAAAGTTAATTATCTAATTATCAACAATATAAATAATTCTTTATGTGTAAAATTGAAAAAATTTATGCCCGCGAAATACTTGACTCGCGCGGCAACCCAACAATCGAAGTTGATGTAACGCTCGAATGCGGCGTTATTGGTCGCGCTGCTGTACCTTCGGGCGCATCAACAGGCGAAAACGAAGCCCTCGAACTCCGTGACGGCGACAAAAAACGTTATCTCGGAAAAGGCGTATTAAAAGCCGTTGAAAATGTTAATAACGTGATTGCCAAAGAGTTAATCGGCGAATGTGCGTTAAATCAACGCAAAATCGACAAAAAAATGATTGCCCTCGACGGCACAAAAACCAAGTCAAAACTCGGTGCAAACGCTATTCTCGGCGTATCGCTCGCAGTGGCAAAAGCGGCTGCGCAATACCTCGACATTCCGCTCTACCGCTACATTGGCGGCACAAACACATTCACTTTGCCTGTTCCAATGATGAATATTATCAACGGCGGCTCGCACTCTGACGCGCCTATCGCTTTTCAGGAATTTATGATACGCCCCGTTGGCGCACCCTCGTTCCGCGAAGGTTTGCGTTGCGGCGCAGAGGTTTTTCATTCGTTGAAAAAAGTGCTGCACGACAAAGGTCTTTCGACCGCTGTGGGCGACGAAGGCGGTTTTGCGCCTAACCTTGCAGGCGGCACAGAAGAGGCGTTGGAAAGCATTTTGCTCGCTATCAAAAATGCTGGCTACGAGCCGGGAAAAGATGTAAAAATCGGTCTTGACTGCGCATCGTCAGAATTTTACAAAGACGGCATTTATGATTACTCAAAATTTGAAGGCGCAACAGGCAAAAAACGCACTTCTGCCGAACAGGTTGAATATCTGTCGGAACTCGTGGCTAACTATCCAATCGACAGCATCGAAGACGGAATGAGCGAAAACGACTGGGACGGCTGGGTATTGCTCACCGAAAAACTCGGCAAAAAAATTCAGTTGGTTGGCGATGATTTGTTTGTTACCAACGTTGAATATCTGCAAAAAGGCATTAAACTCGGCGCAGCAAACTCGATTTTGATTAAAGTAAATCAAATCGGCTCGCTCACCGAAACGCTTGACGCTATCGAAATGGCGCACCGCGCTGGCTACACTTCGGTAACATCGCACCGCAGCGGCGAAACCGAAGATGCTACCATTGCCGACATCGCCGTTGCCACAAACAGCGGTCAAATCAAAACTGGCTCGTTGAGCCGCTCCGACCGTATGGCAAAATACAACCAACTTCTCCGCATCGAAGAAGAACTTGGCGATTTGGCTGTTTATGGCTGGAAAAAATAAATTCTTAAACTAAAAAAATGCAGTACATTGAAAAATGTACTGCATTTTTTTAAATTTATTTATGGATTGCTTCGGAATTACTCACGACTGAAAGGAGTAAATATCTCGCAATGACGGAAGTTGTTTCAGCAAAGGGCTACGTCATTGCGAGGTATTCCGAAGCAATCCAGATTTATTATAAAAATGCCTTTTTCTATACTTATTTAACAATTTCTTATCTTATTTTTGCAATATTTACAATTAATGCGAATCAGGGGTTGCATTCCTACGGAATGATGTCATATTTGCACCGCAATCCGTTAGGATTGCATCGCTCGGTAGAAAAAATATAAATATAAACCTGCATTCCTACGGAATGCACCCTTAAAAAAACATTTTAACCCCTGATTCGCATAATTATTCAAAAAACTTTTTATATCTTTGCGCTCGAAAATTTTGCGTCAAAAAAATGAGAAAAAATGCAACCAAAAAACTTGACAGCCGTCATATTCTTTTGAATATGGCACGGTTGTTTTTTAAATTATAACGATACATACTAATAATCAAAATTTTAATTTTATGACAAATTTCTTTACAAAAACAAAACTAACACGCTTCTTTTTAGTGTGTTTTTTATTGGCAAGTTTTGCGGCAAATGCGCAAACGTATAACATTAATGCTGGTAGTGTTACTATCACTTCTAATGGAACTTACCTTATTGAAGGTACTGGAGTCGTAACAAGCAACACTATTACGGTAAGTTCTGGCATTACCGCCAACATTACCCTATCCAACGTGAAGGTTAATACTACATCTGCTTGTGCATTTATGATGTCTGGCGCAACGGTCAATTTAACATTGAATGGTATTAATACATTAACCAGTGAAAGTTCTAATTCGGGAATAAATGTTCCTTATGGCGCAGCACTGACCATTACAGCAGAAAGCACAGGCAGTTTGATTGCACAAGGCGGCTATAGTGGTGCAGGTATCGGTTGTGGTTATTCCGACAGTCAGGCAGGCACGGTTACTATCAATGGCGGCACGGTTACGGCAATCAGTATTGGTATGTATGGTGCAGGAATTGGCAGTTCCTATAATAGCAATGGAGGTATTATTACCATTAATGGAGGTACGGTAACAGCACAAGGCGGCAAGTATGGTGCTGGACTTGGTGGCGGCTATAATGATTGCGGCACGGTTATCATTACAGGCGGCACGGTTACGGCAACCGCAGGCGTAAGAGGTGCTGGTATAGGCGGCGGTGTCAACGGCAATGGCGGAACTATTACCATCAGCGGCGGCACGGTTACAGCAACTGGCGGAGAAGAATATGACCTTTATTATGGTGCTGGCATTGGCGGCGGCGGTAGCGGTAAAGATGGCGGCAATGTTACAATTACTGGCGGCACCGTAATTGCTAACGCTGGCGGAAATGCAAGCGGCATCGGCGGCGGATATGTTGCTGAAGATAACGAAGATGAATACTTTCAGAGACCAGCCGAGTACGGCAGCAGCGGCACGCTTACCCTCAATGGGAATGCTTTTGTACTTGCTTCATCTGTTGGCGATACCGACATTGATAATAAAACTGGTGGCATACTATTTAATGGTAATATCGGCATTATGTATGGCGATGTTACGCTGGAACAGGACGCAGAAATACCGAGCGGCGCAACGCTTACCATAAACGAAGGGCAAACACTTACAGTTGGTGCAGGAGTTACACTGACTAACAACGGCACAATCATCAACAACGGCACAAGTTGCATTATTAACAACGGCACAATAAATGGAATCAATGCCGCCTCTGTATCAATATGCACAATTACTCCTACTCCCTCCGCAGCACATATTCTCTATGTAAAAACAGATGGCACAGGAGACGGCTCTTCGTGGGAAAATGCCTACCCTAACCTTGCCGACCCGCTGCTCGAAGCGCAAACAAATACCGATATTCACGAAATTTGGGTAGCCGCAGGACTTTACAAGCCAATGTACAAAGCAGGCACTGGTACACACGACCGCGATAAAGCATTTGTTTTGGTTGAGGGCGTAAAAATCTACGGCGGTTTTGCCGGCGGCGAAAGTTCTATTGACGAACGTGATTGGGGAATCAACGTTACTACACTAAGTGGCGATTTTAATAACGATGATATTGGCTTTACCAATAATGAAGAAAATGCCTATCACGTTGTACTCTGTGTAACACAAGGCGAAGGAGTACCCGATGCCGCGCCGCCAATGCCAACTTCATCGGCAGCAATGCGTGTAGCACTCGCCGCACCGCCCATTACTTCGGCTACCGTACTTGATGGTTTCACTGTTACAGGTGGAAATGCCAACGGCAGTGGATATATTACCCTAAATGAAACCAGTAGTGTTAGAAACTATGGCGGTGGAATAAATATTAATGGGTATTCTTCACCTACACTAAGCAATTTAATAATTATCGGGAATAAGGCAGATTACGGCGGCGGTATACTTTGTAGTTATAGGGCTTCACCCATACTGACCAATGTAATTATTTGTGGAAATACGGCAACTTATGATGGAGGAGGAATAGCTGCTATTGCTACTGCTCATCCCATACTGACCAATGTAACTATTAGTGGAAATAATGCAACCAGATACGGCGGTGGAATATATGGTTATGATTATGGCTATACGATAAAAAACTGTATTGTGTGGGGCAATGAAAGTGGCTATGGCAGCAATATCTATGTATTTTCCTCTTACGGCGGTATAACCTACAATTACAGTTTGATAGGAGGCGAATATATCTCAGGTACAGGCAACATAACCCGTACTGATCCGCTCTTTGTAAATGCAAGCATTGGCGATTACCGCCTGCAACCCGCAAGCCCTGCCATAGATGCAGGCAGTGACGCGCTCTACACAGGATTGATAACCGACAAAGACCTTGCAGGCAACCCGCGTTTTGTGGGTTCAACTATTGATATGGGTGCGTATGAATGGCAAGAGGCAGAGTTGCCAAGTGATATTGTGGTAACACAACCGCAAGGGTCGCTCATACAAATCCACCCCAATCCAACCATCAACATCGTAACAATCAACGGTATTCAACCAAACGAAACGGTAACAATAACCGATTTGCAAGGGCGCATCGTATTAACGGCAAACAATACAATAATTAATGTCAGCAATCTGCCAAGCGGTGTTTATTTGGTGCGCTTCGGAAATAGTGTAGAAAAATTGGTAAAAGAATAAAAACCAAACTTGCAACATTACCCAACGCGATGCGTTGGGCTAAAATAACAATCGGCTTTCAGCCGAAAAGGTTGTACATACATTGCAAGTTCAGACTGTTGCCTGAAAGGCAAATAGATTTTAGCCCAATGCAAAGCGTAGCGGCGCGTTGGGGAGATTTTAGCCCAATGGCAACGCCTTGGGGGGAAAATCAAGCCCCACCCCGACCTTCCCCTCAGGGGAGGGAGAGTCGAACACTGCAAAAGCAGACAAAACTTGCAAAGTGCAACACTCCCCTCTCCATTTGGAGAGGGGTCGGGGGGGAGGTATAAAAAGCA
>JAISKN010000124.1 GCA_031260925.1 Prevotellaceae bacterium
TTAATAATTTGTTGTATTTTTGTAGCGAGAAAAAATAATCATTATGGAAACTCCGAAGCACTCCGGAGAAAACATAATATTAATTCTTAATATCCACTTACTTTGAAATTATGAGTAAAAAAATGTTGGAAAAGGCAAGAGATGTGATAGATTATATTGCATTTATGGTTAATGACTTTGCAGAGAAATATAAACTTTCTATGCGACAGTCGTTTGAATATCTGTACAATTATGGCGGCATTGCTTTTTTAGACAGGCATTATGATATAGAACACTGCGAAAACCCCGCTATCACAGTGCGCACACTGCAACAAATTTGCAGCCGAAACGGAGGTAATTTATGAAAATCTATCACGGCACAAATATTGAATTTGGGGCAATTGACCTTAATTTATGCCCGCCCGACCGCGATTTCGGACAAGGTTTTTATTGCACAAATATAAAAAACCACGCAAAAGAACGAGCCAAAGAAAAAACGAAAAACGAGGGCGGAAAAAGTACGGTTTTGGAATATGATTTTGATATAGAAACAATAAAACAGCAAAACCCCGATTTAAAAATTAAGCAATTCCCCGAAATAAATGAAGAGTGGGCGCGATTTGTGATGTTCAATAGATTGCGGAAAGCAGACGAACAACCGCACGAATATGATATTGTGGAAGGTGCGGTGGCAAACGATAAAATGTTTCGGCAATTTCGGCGATTTGCCAACAACGAAATTGATTTGAACAAATTTATTAACAGTTTGAAATATACAAAAGAGCCGACACATCAAATCGTCTTTTGTACCGAAAAAGCACTTGATATTTTGCTTGTTCAAAACGAGCCGATACGCTACAAAATAGAGGAATTGGTAACAAACCTTGCTGTTGAATTAATAAAAGATTATAATTTTTCAACAGCAGAAGCAATGAAAGCCGTCTATGATTCTGATATTTTCACTCAACTTGCAGACGAAACTACCAAACTTTACAAAAAAGATTGGAACGAAATATATAAACTATTATTAAACGGGAAAAACATATGATATAAACAACTGAAATATAATTAGATACATAAAAATAGCGAATTTGCTATTATTCTTGAATGTCATTTTCCACATTCGCTCTATTTGAGCAAGATAAGCCAAGAATAAGTTAGTGAAACGCCGTGTGTTGCGGCGTGGAATAACTTGCCCGGCTTATAGGCGTGGAAACCTGACATTCAGACAGGTTGTTCCGCGCTATTTTTATGTTCAAATCTTAAGGAGTAATGCCGAAAATCCTGTAAAGAGTAGGCGAAATCTTAAATAATTAGTATTATGTTTAATTTAAATGTTTTATCTTCAACGAGGAATACATTAAATTCCTCAATTTCAGAGCCAATTAATTATGGCTCAAATACAGACTATTTCCGAATGGGCTGTGGTGGTTGCGATGGCACTTGCAATGATTATTGTAAGGGAAATTGTACTGGCATTTTTGGTTAATTTATGGGGGCAATTTCCCAAGTTAAAAAAACACAAAGAAATTGTCCCATTTTTAATTTTTTTTATTTTATGAGAAAAAAAGGATTTCAGCAAAGTATTTATATTACAACAAATGTTTCTTGTAATTTAAATTGTATTTATTGTTATGAAAATAAAACAAGTAAGGAAACATTTGATGTAGAAATGGCAAAAAAAAGTTTGTCAGAGTTATTATCAGTCAAAACGGAAAAAGGTACTATCATAGATTTGCACGGTGGCGAGCCATTTATGGTCTTTGAGAAAATTAAAGAACTGTGCGAGTGGTTGTGGTCGCAAAATTTTCCTGAAAAATTTCTCGTGTTTGCTACTTCAAATGGTACGCTGGTACACGGCAAAATCAAAAAATGGCTAACTGAACACAGCGATAAATTCATTGTTGGTTTAAGTATTGACGGTACAAGAGAAATGCACAATACAAACAGGTCTAATTCTTTTGACTTGATTGATATTGATTTTTTTGTAACAACTTGGTCATTTCAAGCGGTAAAAATGACAATTAGCCCAAAAACTATTGATAAACTTGCGGAAGGCATCATTTTTTTACATTCAAAAGGTATTAAAGATATTAGAGCCAATTTGGCTTATATGGTAGACTGGTCTAACCCGCAGTATATTGAAATTTACCAAAGAGAAATGCAAAAATTGGCAGTGTTTTACAAGAAAAATCCAACCCTGACAAAAAGTTCCATTTTTGATATTAATTTGATTGCTTTTGCCAATAAAGAAAATCAGAGCAAAAAATGGTGTGGTGCAGGCACAGAAATAGTTGCATACGATATTGATGGTAGAGTATATCCTTGTCATTTGTTTTTTGAATCTATATGTGGAAAAGAAAAATCAAAAAACGCAAATAATATTGATTTTGCTGACCCTAACGAATTTACTTCAAAAGAATGTTCAGATTGTCCAATCTTAACGATATGTCCTACTTGTTATGGTTCAAATTACATTGAAAGAGGCAAAATTGGAAGTAGAGATATGTCTTTATGTAAAATGAATAAAATCCGAGTTTTTGAAATCGCAAAATATGAATATGATAGAATTGTCAATGATAAAACAGATTTGCAAAATATGTCAGACGAAGAAAAGTTTAAACGAATAAAAACATTAGATGCAATAGAGGCATTATTTCCATTTTTTAACAAGTTTGACGATTGCTTGTGAGTTCTCGAAAAAAGGACTGTTGGCATAAAAAAACGCGGGAATATTTAGAAGTTTCCGCGAGTAGCAGCCCTATATCCTGGTTGTTGCGGAAGAGCGGTATTTGCCGCTCTTTTTTTGTACAATGTATTCCAAACATAGGTGCGAAAATAATAAAATTTCCAAAAATTTGGCAGGATTAAAATGTTTTCGTAACTTTGTAACCGCAAAACTCCGAAAAAAAAACAAAGTTTTGCGGAAGTTCAAAACCGCAAAACTTTATAAAAATAGAAAGTTTTGCGGAAGTATAAAAAATACAATGATGATAAAAAGAGAAAAACATTTGTTGGCGCGGATTTCCAAAATCCGCGCTATTTTTCTTTTTCACATATACTTCCACCCAACGGGCGACTTCCGTTGTCTGTCTTCCAACAGCGCATTGACAATCTGTTCAAAAAGAATGGTTGTACCTTCGTAGCCGAGCAGCCGTGTATGCGCCGCGCCGATGCGGTCGTGAATGGGGAAACCGGCTCGAATGAGCGGAATATCGAGTTTGCGGGCAATGTAGTAGCCTTTGCTGTTGCCGATGAGGAGGTCGGGGCGCAAATCCCATTCTTTTATGGCGGTTTCCATTTGCTCGAACGTGGCACCCTGCATCACGTTGATTTCGTCTGTGTAGAGGTCGCCGAGAACGGCTTTGAGGCTTTCCTCCAACTTGCCGCTTTCGCCGCCGCTGGCGCACAGTACGGGGATAATGCCGACCTCTGCCGCAAATGCTGCCAAACCTATTACTAAATCTTCTTCGCCGTAAATGATGGCGCGTTTTTTGGAAACGTATTTGTGTCCGTCAATGTAGAGGTCAATTAACCTGCCGCGCTGTTTTTCGTATTTTTGGGAACGCAAATGACGCAGATTACACGGATTTTCGCAGATTTCTTCTTTACCATCTGCGTTATCCGCGTTCAACAAAGCAAAGAATTTGTCCGTTTCGCGGATACCGATGGGCAAGCCTGTGCGAATGTTTGGTATTCCATATTCATTTTGCAAATATTCGCCCGCTGTCAGTCGGTTGTTTAGGATATAGCCCAATTCTATGGAGAGTTTCGCAGTTCCGCAGTTTTGCAATGCCGTGAGGGGCGTGCCGCCTTCGGGAATGCGGTGATAGGTGTCCCACGAAGTGCCGTCGAGCGTGTCCGAATAGTCGGGGAAAAGCATTGCGTTGATGCCGAAGTCCGATGTGATTTCTTTCAGGTGGCGAATGTCGGCGGGGGAGATGAGATTTGAAAATAAATTGATATGAGGCACGGATTGCAAATTCGCGTCAGCGGTATTGGGGGATTGCGGGTCAAGCCCGCAATGACAATTACCGGCGAATGCCTTTACCGTTGCCAAAACAGCCTCGTGGAAACCTTCGTAATGCGTTCCC
>JAISKN010000224.1 GCA_031260925.1 Prevotellaceae bacterium
TGCCCGTTTGTGAGCGGGTCTTTGTACTCAACTTGCTGTTTCACAACCACATCGCCCGCAGTGTAGGCGTTATTTGCAGCGGTCAAAGGCAATGTTTGAGCGTTGGAGTGAATTGCTGAAACGAGTATCAGCAGTAATAAAATTTGTTTTTTCATTTTGTATTAGATTGAAAGGTTAAAATTATAAATTCAAATATTGTTTTTTAGCCCGAAAGGGCTTTTAGCATTAGCGTAGAGCAACGCAGCGTTGCCTGCGGGTTGTAGGGGCAGGGCGCGCCCTGCCCCTACTTGCAAAATTTTAAATCTTTTTCACGCAAGTTCTGCCTTTCAGGCAGTTGCGGCTTTTGTTTTTTATCCGCAGGCAACGCTGCGCTCGCCTGCGGTTATGAAAATAACGGCTTTCAGCCAATTTCGGTATCACATTAAAAATCAAGTTGTTAGTTTATAATAAGGTTAAAAAATATAAAACAAAAATGCGGACTTACTATCCGCAACTGAGGTCTTCCACAACCATTACCACAAATGAGCAAGCCCACTCGCGTGGGTACTTTGCTAATTCTTGGTGGTTTGTGAAGGTGGAAGTTTCAGTTGCCAGAATAGTAAGTAGGTCAAAGAACGTCAATTTTTGTTGTAATAAAACAACGCGACAAAGGTAAAAACTATTTTTTTATTGTGCAAGAGTTTTTGAGATTTTTTTTGAAAATTATATTTCAATCCGAAATTCGCGTGAAATTTGCAGAAAAAGACTAATTTTGCAAAAAAATACTTCGTGGCAAAAACAATAAATAATTTCAACTTCAAGCAGTTCTCAATAATTCAGCAGCAATCAGCAATGAAAGTCGGCACTGACGGCGTGCTGCTTGGTGCGTGGTGTGCGGCGGAAAATGCCGAAAGCGCACTCGACATCGGTTGCGGCACAGGTTTGATTGCGCTAATGCTTGCGCAACGAAACCCAAATTTGCAGATTGATGCCGTAGAAATTGACGAAAATTCGGCAGAAGAGGCAAAAATTAACGTGAAAAATTCAAAATGGGGGGATAGAATTTCTGTTTTTTGCCAAGACATCACGTCATTTCGAGCGTTAAGCGAGAAATCTACTGAAAATCAGGAGATTCCCGCCTGCGCGGGAATGACAGAAAAGGGTTACGATTTGATAGTTTCCAACCCGCCCTTTTTTGAAAACTCGCTGAAATCGCCAAACTCGCAGCGCACCGCCGCCCGCCACAACGACAACCTGACTTTGCAGCAACTTGCAAAAATTGCAGCCGAAAATCTAACCGAAAATGGTTATTTTTCAGTGGTTTTGCCAGCAGAACAAACCGAAAATTTTATTTTATTTTGCCAAACAAACAATCTTTTTCTTGCAAGGCAAACAAATATTTTTACAACGCCAAATTCTGCTGTTCGGCGTGTGTTGCTCGAATTTTCAAAACAGAATATTTCATTGAAAATCAATGATTTAACAATAGAATACTCCTCAAATAATTTTACAGAGGAATATAAAAATTTGACAAAAGATTTTTATTTGAAATTTTAAAAACAGAACAAAGAGCAAAGACAGGCAGTTCGTCAAAAAAACTGAATTGGTCAATTAATATAGTTTTCTATGGATTGCTTCATATTTTTTCGCTACATTTCATTTCGCTTAAAATATTCGCAATGACGTACTCACATTGCTTATATGGCTTCGTCATTGCGAGGTATTTCCGAAGCAATCCATAAATCAAAATTATATATACAATATTAGCCCGTCAAAAAAAATTAATCATTAATCACTAATCATTAATTAAAATCGTCAATACAAATCGTACAAAAAAAAAAATCAAATCGTATAAATTTTATAAATATGGCAAATGTTAATAAAAATTAAAAAACATACATTTGCCATATTTATTTTTACTTTTGCAGTAGACTAGGGTGTTTTTACACTTTTTTAAACGTATCAGCAAGCCGCTGCTCTGCAATTTTCACATATTCCTCGTTTAACTCTATTCCTACATAGTTTCTACCCAAGTCACACGCAACGAGTGCCGTTGTCCCTGCGCCCATAAAACAGTCCAAAACAACGCCGTTTTCGGGGCAACCTGCGGCGATGCAGGGCTTGATTAAGTCGGGCGGGAAGGTGGCGAAGTGCGCACCTTTGAACGCTCGCGTTGGCACGTTCCAAACACTACGGCGGTTGCGGACAAACACGCCGTTTTGCTCGTTCCAACGATTGCTGCCGCCTTTTGACAAGCCCTGCACTGCCAAACCTGTACCGCCTTTCAGATACTTTTTTGAGGGCGCACGAGTGAGTTTTTTGCGGTTGTCGTAAGTTGCAGGTTCGAGCATCGCGGCGTGATTGAAATAGTATTTTTTTGATTTTGAAAACAAAAAAATATACTCGTGCGCCTTTGTGCAGCGGTCTGTAACGCTTTCGGGCATCGGGTTTGGTTTGTTCCAAATTATATCTTGACGTAAGTACCAAACATTATCACGCAAAGAAAATGCCAAAGTTCACGGAATGCCTATCAAGTCCTTGCTTTTATAATTATTCAATTTTTGCGGTTTGGAAAATTTTGTTGCAAAACTTGCTTTTGGTTGTATTTTGCGCGAATACAAATCATTTTTACCTCCCCAACCGCGTCCGCTGCCTGCGTAACTGTCGCCAATCACAACCCACATTGTGCCGTCTGATTTCAAAACTCTGAAACATTCTGCAAAAACATTTGTCAGGTTTTCGATGTACTTTTCGGGAGTGTTTTCAAGTCCGATTTGTCCGCTCACGCCATAATCGCGAAGGCAATAATACGGCGGTGAGGTTACGATGCAATTTACGCTTTGGGACGGCAGGGACTTTAAGGACAACAAAGCATCGCCGCAAATTATTTTATTCAATTTTTCCGTCATAACTTGCATAATTTTCCACCTGTTTAATTTTTCTTTGAAATCCTATTGAAACAGCATTTAAACAGCGTTCCAATGTCCGCAGCATTGCAGGAATGACGTGTTTTTCGTAAAATTCACGCGGCGTTAAATCGTAGTCAATTTTGATTACTTCCTGTTCGCAAATATCGCCTGCGTCAAGGCGTTCATTTGCCCAAAACCACGTTGCAGCGGTTATCGGTTCTTTGCGCCGATACGCCCACTTTATTGCGCTTGCACCGCGCCCGTAAGGCAACGGCGAGGGGTGAAATATCAGAGTGCCAAAAAGTGGCTCTTTGATTTCTTCGGCAGAGATTTTTTGAGTTAAAAGCGGTGCTATTGCCAAATCTGCACCGCTATCAACTGTTTTGTGTCCAACACGGCGCACGAGTTCGCGCGCCTGTTGAACAGCCGGGGCGTAGTTATCGCCCAAAACTTTAATTTTCATTGTTTTTTTTAAAGATTTTTTTTAGGGACTTTAAGGACATTAAGGACTTTAAAGTCGGTTAATTTTATTGATTATTTTCTAAATACTTAAAACTTTGGACCGCTCGAAAATGCCCGCCGTAACCTGTACAACAGCCCTTTGTAATTCGGTTTCTATCGTGAAAAACTTTGCCTGTTTTTTCTCTTGATGATAAAATATGTTTTGCCGAATTTGCTTTGTTTGCGCCGTACAACATTGCGCCTGTTTGCACCCATTTTTTTGAACGGCGAAGTGCAGCGCAAAGTTGCGGGTGTGAGGTGTGGAAAAATGTCGGGAACTCGTGTCCGCAACGTCCGAGACCGTCCAAATGGTACTGTCCGATTGCGTCCAAAAACCGCGTTCCGATGCCTGCGCCTTGCCATTCGGGCATAACTACCAAACGAATAGCGCGGTAGGCGTGCGCTGTGAAAAGCGGCGCGACAGCGAGAAAACAGACAGGTTCGTTGCCGACAATGCCGACAAAATATTCAGCAGCAACAGGGTACGGCAAATCTAAATAATAATGCGGTTTAAAATGTCTGAAAACACTTCCTTTGACTTTATAAATTTGAACTTCGATTGTTGGGCGTTGCCGAAGGCAGTCGCGGGCAAACCGCGCCTC
>JAISKN010000253.1 GCA_031260925.1 Prevotellaceae bacterium
AAAAATCTTGAAGCAATAGATTTTGACGAACAGGCAAAACTAAAAACGGAGATTGACGATTTAGTTTTTGAATTGTATTTTGGAACTAAAGACGAGGATTTAAAAAAATTATTAAACAATTAAAAAATCAAGATATTATGTACGGATTATTTTATTATCATTCAATAATACAAGAAGATACTTTCATCGTTGGTTTTCATAGTGAAAATCTTGAAGAACTAAAAATCTTTGCCAAAAAATCATTTTTTGAAAATGAAGTGTCTTGGGAAATATGGGAACAAGACAAAAATGGCTTGTGGGGAAATTCAGGCAGTCCTATTCTTTCTTCGGAAACAAGTGGATTTAACCATTCTGTATATTATGAAAACAGAAATTGACGATTTAGTTTTTGAACTTTATTTTGGAAAAGAAAACGAAGAATTTAAAAGTTTATTAAACTGAATACTATGGAAAATTTAAACAGAATCACCGCGAAAAATGCAACGCTTTATCCTGAAAAAATTATTCAATTCGGCGAGGGGAATTTTCTGCGCGCCTTTGTAGATTGGCTCGTGTGGAATATGAACAAAAAAGCCGATTTCAACGCTGGCGTAGTGGTGGTGCAGCCGCTGCCTGTTGGAATGGTTGATATGCTGAACTCGCAAGACGGCTTGTATCACGTTAATTTACAGGGCATTAGCAACGGCGAGGCTGTTGATAGCATTGATTTGATTGACGTTGTAACGCGCGGCATTAACCCTTATTCGCAGTTCGATGAATATCTGAAACTTGCCGAAAATCCAGAAATGCGCTTTGTGGTTTCCAACACCACAGAGGCGGGAATTGCCTTTGACAGCAGTTGCAAGTTTGAGGACAAGCCCGCAAAATCGTACCCTGCAAAACTCACTCAACTACTCCATCGCCGTTATCAATTTTTCAACGGCGCAGCAGATAAGGGGCTGTTGATTTTCCCCTGCGAACTGATTTTTCACAATGGAACGGAACTCAAAAAATGTATTCACCAATATATTGATTTGTGGAATCTCAGCGAAGATTTCCGCGCGTGGTTTGACACCGCTTGCGGCGTTTATTGCACGCTCGTTGATAGAATTGTGCCGGGGTTTCCCAAAGATACGATTGACGAAATTTTGCAAAAAATAAATCTGAATGATAAACTTGTGGTAAAGGCGGAAATTTTTCACCTTTGGGTAATTGAAGCACCTCAAAGTGTTGCAGAGGAATTTCCTGCTGCAAAAGCGGGCTTGAATGTGCTTTTTGTACCGAGCGAAAAGCCCTACCACGAGCGCAAAGTTACAATGTTGAACGCTCCGCATACGGTTTTGTCGCCTGTGGGTTATCTGTCGGGCTTGGACACTGTGCGCCAATGCGTTGAAGACGAAACAGTCGGAAAATTTGTGCAAAAAGTAATGTTTTCCGAACTTTTGCCCACGCTTGATTTGCCGAAAAACGAACTCGAAAAATACGCCTCCGATGTGCTTGACCGTTTCCGCAACCCATTTGTGAAACATTTTGTAACAAGCATTATGTTAAATTCGTTTCCAAAATACAAGACGCGCGATTTGCCGAGTTTGAAAAAATATTTTGAGCAAAACGGCGTTTTGCCCGAAGGTCTTACGCTTGGTTTGGCGGCGATAATTGCCTACTACAAAGGCGGAAAACGCGGCAATGATGAAATTGTGCCTAATGATGACCTCGCAATTCTCAACCTGCTTTCAACGCTTTGGCAAAACAATGACACACAAAAAATCGCCGAAAGTGTGCTTGCAGCCGAATTTATTTGGGGCGAAAATCTTAATGAAATTACAGGTTTGACAAACAAAATTTCCGATTATTTAAAAATAATTTTGGAAAAAGGAATGATACAGGCAGTGAAATGGTGTTTAAATAAAAGTTAAAAACTAAAAGCAAGTGTCAAGCCCGCGCAGGGTGTACTTGACCCCACCCCAACCCTCCCCAAAGGGGAGGGAGTACACAAACCTGCAAATTTTCATTTAGTTTGAAAAGCCCCGCTCTCCCTCCCCTTTGGGGAGGGTCGGGGTGGGGTCAAAAAAAATGCAGTAAGGAGATTCCCGCCTGCGCGGGAATGACACAAAAATATTTTTGTTCTAAAAATCTTAAAAATATGAAATTCATAAAAATAAATTCCTCCGACAATGTGGCTGTGGCAGTGGAAAATCTGCAAAAAGGCGAAACTGTTTTTATTGATAATCAGGCGATTACGCTTTTATCAGACATTACAGCGGGGCATAAGTTCGCACTGAAAAATTTTGCCGAAAACGAAAACGTTATAAAATACGGTTTCCCGATTGGACATACTACGCAAGCCATTTTACAAGGCTCTTTGATTGATGAAAAGGTGTTAAAAACCAATTTAGACGGAATTTTGAAATATAATTACGCGCCTGCTGCGCAACTTTTCCAAAGTTCCAAAACTTTGGAAAAGTTATATTCTTTTTCAGGTTACCGCCGAGCAAATGGCGAAGTCGGCATTAGAAACGAGATTTGGGTTGTGCCTACTGTGGGCTGTGTCAATGGAATTGTGGGCAAACTTGCACAAGATTTTCAGGCGGAAACAGGGTTAAAAAACATTGATGCTGTCGTTGCCTTCCCGCATAATTACGGCTGCTCGCAACTCGGATACGACCACGAAAATACGCGAAAAATACTGCGAAATCTGGTTTTGCACCCAAACGCAGGCGGAGTGTTGGTTGTGGGCTTGGGCTGCGAAAACAACCAAATTTCAGCATTCCGCGAATTTCTGGGCGATTTTGACGAAAGCCGAATAAAATTTCTCGAAACACAAAAAGTTGATGACGAGTACGAAGTCGGAATGCAACTGTTGCGCGAAATCTACGCAACTGCAAAAAACGACCAGCGCACCGCAACGCCGCTTTCTGAACTGAAAATAGGCTTAAAGTGCGGCGGCTCAGACGGCTTTTCAGGCATCACGGCAAACCCGCTTTTGGGCGTTTTTTCCGATTTTCTCGTTTCGCAAGGCGGCAGCGCAGTGCTTACAGAAGTCCCCGAAATGTTCGGCGCGGAAACGCTTTTAATGAACCGCTGCGTTGATTTCGACACCTTTCAAAAAACCGTTCATCTTATCAACAATTTCAAAGATTATTTCATAAAAAATCAACAGCCAATTTATGAAAATCCTTCGCCCGGAAACAAAGCAGGCGGAATTTCCACTTTGGAGGAAAAATCGCTCGGTTGCACGCAAAAAAGCGGAAAATCGCTTGTACAAGACGTGCTGAAATACGGCGATAAAATTGTAAAAAAGGGGCTAAATCTTCTGTCCGCGCCGGGCAACGATTTGGTCGCCTCAACAACTTTGGCGGCTGCGGGCTGCCACATTGTGCTTTTTACCACAGGGCGCGGCACGCCGTTTGGTACGTTTGTGCCGACAATCAAAATTTCCACAAACAGCGCGTTATTTCACAAAAAACCAAATTGGATTGACTTCAACGCGGGCGGCTTGCTTGAAAACGAAACTTTTGACGAGGCAAACTCTCGTTTGACACAATATATTATCAGCGTGGCAAACGGCGAAAAGTCCAATAACGAAAAAAACAATTACCGCGAAATCGCAATCTTTAAAACAGGAGTAACTTTATAAACTAAAAAACAGCGCAGAATATTTTAAAGTTCTGCGCTGTTTTAAAAATAAATGTAATAATGATTATAAATAAAGTCAAAAGCATAATCAATCACAAATGGCTGATAAAAATCATATTTTTCTATCATCCTTAAAATATTTGTTTGATAATAATACCATTTTAACTCAATATTTTCTGGCTTTACTGTAGTAACCGTTACAAGCGCGGTATCAATATCCCAATAATAACTGCTTACAGGCGATGAAAAAACGCCAACCTTATAAACTGTATTCCACCCTTTCTGCAAATTCAAGTTAAATACCATAGTTTTTGGAGGTGCAAAATCGCCTTCTTCCACACCTGCAATAGTTGTTTCATAATCTCCTTTAATAGACAATGCCGATTGCGCATAAATATATTTTGTTTTCACAAAAGTAACATACAAAATACCGTTTTTGAATAATGTGCCGTATCCAAACTGTTGAATATCATTGTTATATTCCTCATTAACAGAATAAATACTTATTGTTCCAATTTTTACATTTTTGTTGCTGAATGTTAATTTATCTTCAAATTTTGCATCATACAAGTGCCATTTATTAGGAACATCACAAAACTTATCTTTTAACTCATTTGGTAAAAAGAATGAAAAATAATTATTTTCATAATTGCTTTCAGATATTTTATGCGCGCTATTATTCTGAAAATTATACGCAAACGCCTCTACACCAACAATATGAGAGCAGTCTTCTGAATTTTCTATACTTCCTGCTATCTTAAAGCCGTCTGTCGGGTTTTTAAAACAGGAATAAAAACATATAGAAACAAGAGCCAATAAAAAAAGTTTTTTATAATACATAATTTTTTGTTTTTTTAATTAATGATTTTCAAAATGCAAATGTAATAATTTTTTTGTATAATAATATTCGTTTTTTAAAATAATTTATTCCAAATATTGAATAAAATATTCGTAAAAAAGAATGTTTTATTCACAAAAAAGAATAGATTTATTGAAAAATACGCTTTATCTTTGTGCTAAAATTTTTAATATTAATTTAATTTTATCTATTAATTATGAAAAAAACCACATTTTTATTATTTATCGCTGCTTGTGCATTATTTACAGGCTGCGACAAATCCAACAAACCAATAGATTGGCAATATCAAAGTTGGATTACATTTAATAGCATTCAGTTGAAGGCTGATGCTAATGTTTATTATCCTATCAATGGAATAGCGGGTGCAAGTGCGGGCGCAAAAACTTATATTAGTAATGCCTCGCCAGTTACAAGTTTTTATGAAGTATACAGTGTGCCGTATATTAATTTGGGCAACAGCACCAACCCCAATGACAGGCTGCTAAATTCTAAGATTACAGCAATAACTATTGTAGATTCTTACAATCCTAAATTTCCTAATGACATTTTGGAACATAGAAAGGACTTCGATGGCAGATATAACTATAATGGTAATTCTTTGCCAGGATTAAGCAGTAATTCATTGCAAGTGTGGTCTGCAAATAATCGAGACCCCTACAAACAGCATCTTGATTTAACAATTGTATCGGGACCGCTTAGAAGAGATGCAGATAATGCACACGGAAACCTGTATTGGACAAGACTTTTTAATAGTAATAATTCTTCAACCTATGCTGGCGAATATTATGATGAAGATAATAAATGTCACGCTTATTTTAAAAAAAATGTAGGTGCTTGGGTAGAAATAGCCGAATTTCAAGAATACGGCGTTTTTAAAATTATCCAATCAACGCCATTTGTGAATAGAATTTTTATAGAAGGGGCATATTTGCCTGTTTACTCCAAAATGACTGAAATAAATAATGAGATGAAATTAAGTTTTTCGTTTATTTAAAAAAATTAATTATTAACTAAAAAAAAACAGATATTATGAAAAATTCCATTTGTATTTTATCATTGGCTATATGCCTTATATTTGCAGGCTGTCAAAATACGGAAAATGCAGACAAGCAAACAACAAAAAGCCAAATTGGCAACAAAATGACTCAAAAAGTGCTTTTTAATGGTAACACAAAATATTCGTTGATACTTGATAGTTCAACGGAGTTATTGGGCTACCTGTCAGTAAAACAAAATTCTTTGTCAGGCGAACAATTAACGTTCTACAATTCGTCTTTGATGGAAGTTTTGCCGTATGTAAATGAAGTTAGAGCAAAAAGCCCTGAAAAACAGTTTGATTTCAAAATTAACGGCGCAAATTTCAGAGATTTGCACAAAAATTTAAACAATATTGCCGTTGAAGATAGAAAAGCGGCAGTGATAAATTCTAACTTGTTTGGGTCTGATGTTACATTTGCTTTCTCAAAAGGCAATGCAGGCAATAATAACGGAATGCAAAAATCCCCCGAAAAAGAAACAGACGTTGCAATGTATGTGCCTGAACTTGTGCAAATTACATCGCCAAACATTGAAACACCTGATGATTTATTACCTTATTGCTACTATAAAAATTTTAAACTTGGCTGGAATGCAGACCTTAAAAATGAAAATGGGGTGGTTGTTATTGTAGAATGGTCTGGGTCTGATATGTTCGGCAAAGATTATCAAGAAGTTGTTCGAAATATAGACATTATTGAATTTGATAATGGTGAAGCAATACTTAATTCAGAACTTTTTGACGGTATGCCTCAGGGTGCATTGGTTAAACTTATGCTGATTAGAGGTAATATTGAACTAATTGACAACTATGTTAATGATGAAGGATATGCTGAAAATCTACATATTGCTGCATTATCACAAGCAATTCTACCATTTATTTTAGTTAAAGAAATAGGCAAATTTTAAAAAAATAAATATCAAAAATAGTCCATAAATCTATGGACTATTTTTTTCGTGTTAATTTTTGTAATATTTTTATTTGTTCCATTTGTATTTTTTTATCTGCGGTCAAATCTTCTATTTTTGACATTAATAAAGAAATTTCTTTGGTTAAATTAATTATAACTTGTTGGCTTTCAATATTAAAATATTCTATAAATTGATTTTTTGCCTCACCAAAATCAATAATATTGCCGACATTTGTTTTCAGCAAATCGGCAAGAAAATTCACTTGTTGTAAATCTAAAACGCATTTTCCGTTTTCAATTTTTGAATATTGAGATTGAGAAACATTGAATTTGTCCGCCATATATTCCTGCGACAAATTATTATTACGCCGTATTCGGCGCACCTCTTCAGATTTTAAGTTGAATATTGCCATAGCATATAAAATTAAAAGACGCAAACTATTTGTAAAATGCCCAATCAATCTATCTTGGCTCTACCAATGCCATCGTGTTTGAATAAGCGCAAACAGCCCACGCCCGAAGACGCGAACAGTCGCAAACTTATTCCTTTCACTAATACTTGGTAGATTTAGATAGATGAGAATAAGAGCGTTAGCCAAAAAACAATTAGATTTGTTAAAAATCTACTGCAAAGGTAGTTAATTTTTTTATCACAACAAAAACAGCACGAAAATTTTTAGTTTTCGTGCTGTTTTTTATTCTCAAAAATAATAATTAACTTTGCACGAAATTTAAAACATAAATATTATGGCAGCAAAACAACCTAATGAAGTAAAAAAACAAATTGACGATTTGTTTAAACTTTTATTGCAGAAAACTCAAACAAGTTATAAAAGCCTGATTGAGAGTTCAAGACGTGATTTTATTGTTAGCAATTTAGAGGTTTTAACCCAAACAGAAAAACAACGTTTTGATAAACTTGTATTTTAATGAAAAATAAAAAATACTTAAATATTTACGTTGATACGAACGTAATGGTAAATTTTTTCACAGGAATAGATGCAGATAAAAAATGTTTAATGTACCTGTTTTCAAAGCGAAATAAAGAACGTTTATTTACGTCCGCCTTGGCATTGGTGCAAGTGGCGCAAGTTTTGCAAACGAAAAAAAAGAGTCGTGCTGCGTTTTCGCTTGACAAAACAGATGAATGTTTAAAGTATTTGATTTCAAAATTTACAGTTTTAGATTTGAATAATAATGATATTATAGATTCAATTTCCTCGCCGTCTGAAAACAAAGATTTGGAAGATATTGTACATTATCAAATAAGTCAAAAAAAGAATTGTATGGCAATTATAACAAATAACGCTAAACATTTTGTAAATATGATGAATGTAAATATTTTTGAACCTGTTAGGTTGGGTATAATCAGACAAAATATCAGTTAATTTTTTTGAAACACAAACAAAAAATGCTGCCCCCCAAAAGCAGCATTTTATTTTCATTCCATCGGAATGAATCGCTCGGTAGAAAATTACTTTAATAATAAAAGAAAATGAGTGCCAGTAATAATACCTAAAAAAATGTTATTCAAAGTCTGTTCATTGTTTTGACCACCATTTCATTTTTCCACTCCTCAAAAGTGCCGTCAAAAATGCGCTTGCGAGCCTCTTTTACAAGGCGCAGATAGAATGCGAGGTTGTGAATTGAGGCGATTTGCATTGCCCAAAGTTCGTTTGATCCGAACAGGTGGCGCAAATATGCTTTCGTGTAATTTTCATCGACAAAACAGCCTGTGCCTTCTTCTATCGGCGAAAAATCGTCTGCCCATTTTCTGTTTTTCATATTCATAATGCCGTTGGCGGTGAATAACATTCCATTACGACCGTTGCGCGTGGGCATTACGCAGTCGAACATATCAACGCCGCGACTAATTCCTTCAAGAATATTTGCAGGCGTACCAACACCCATTAAATAGCGCGGACGATTTTCTGGCAAAATCTCGTTGCAAACTTCTATCATCTCATACATTTTTTCTGTCGGCTCGCCCACCGCCAAACCGCCGATTGCGTAACCGTCAGCATCGAAAGACTTTACAAATTCGGCAGAAATTTTCCGCAAATCAGGGTAAATGCAGCCTTGAACAATCGGGAAAAATGTCTGCTCATAATCATAAGTCGGCAACGTTTCCAAAAAATGCCCATAACCACGCGCAAGCCAGCGATGAGTGCGTTCCATAGAGAGTTTTGCGTAGTTGTAATCGGCAGTTCCGGGTGTACATTCGTCAAATGCCATCATAATATCTGCACCGATAATTCGCTGAATATCAACAACATTTTCGGGCGTAAAAATATGTTTCGAGCCGTCAATATGGCTCTGAAAAGTTACTCCCTCTTCCTTTATTTTGCGCGTTCCTGCGAGCGAAAAAACCTGATAGCCGCCGCTGTCCGTCAAAATCGGTTTATTCCAACCGTTGAAACGCTGCAAGCCGCCTGCTTTTTGCAAAATTTCCAAGCCAGG
>JAISKN010000307.1 GCA_031260925.1 Prevotellaceae bacterium
GTTTTGTAATAATCTGTAATGTTCGCCTGAATAAGATTTGACGCGCCGGCAAGTGCCGCAAGTGTCCAAGCCCAAGACGAGCCGATTTCCACCGAAAGGCGCATTGCAATAAAAATATAAATCGAGATAAACCAAAGGTCGCCCGCCACGCCGTCCAAAATTCTGCCAACTTGCGATTTTATGCCTGTCAAACGCGCAAGTTGCCCATCAACACAGTCAAGAATATTTGCAAAAATCAGCAAAATTACTCCAAGTCCATTCAACCAAAGAATATGCGGGTACGACAAGTCAGCAACCAAGCCCACAGGATAAAACAGATAACCCGCAGCAACACCGAAAAAGATTGAGATAATCGTTATCTGATTTGGAGTAATGCCCGAATTTTTAAGCCAAAAAGCAATTTTATAACCGATTTTTCGGTAAAAAATTCTATCAAGCCAATTCTCCGTTTCAATAGATTTTAGTGATGATTCAAAATTTTGTTTTGTATTTTCCATTTGTTTTGGATTAATGAACAAAGAGCAAAGAACAATGACACATTTCTCTTTATTTGCTATTTTTGTCCATTTATTTTTTATTTTAAAGACTGTATATTTTTTTGTCAAATAGTTAATTATTTGAATAATAGATAATTATATTCTGGATTGCTTCGGAAATACCTCGCAATGACGACAAACGATGCCCGTCATTGCGAGCGAGGAACGAAGCGAAGCAATCCAGAGAAATTTTATTAATCAGGTAAAATATTGATTTTTTACCACTTTTTCTTCTTTCAGCGAAGCGGTCTATTTGTAAGAATACCCGCCATCAACAACAATAATCTCGCCATTGAAATAGCCGTTTTCTATTAACATTTTATAAACCTGCGCAATTTCCTCAGGCAAGCAAAATCTCTGCAAAGCAATCTTGTTTTCGATGTTTTTTCTGATTTCTGCGGGCTTGTTTTTTTGCCATTCGGTATCTACAAAGCCGGGCGCAACGCCATTTACGCGAATATTATAGGGCGCAAGAAATTTTACAAGATTTTTTACCAAAGCGTGCGTTGCGCTTTTGGTAACGCCATAAACAAGCGACATAGCGTGCGGCTCAATGCCCATAAGCGAACCTGTAAAAACCACAGAGCCGCCTGCAACTATCTGATTTACAATTTTTTGCAATAAAAAAACAGGAAAATGAACGTTTGCAAAAAATACCTTTTGCCAATCACTCATTTTTGTTTCCTCAAAACTGTCGCGCAAGGTTAAACCTGCATTCAAAACTACGGCATTCAACTTTAAATTATTTTCAATCAAATAATTATAAATTAAATCAATAGATTTTTCATTAGAAATATCCGCCTCTATTGCGGTAACTTTTACGCCAAATTTTTGTGCTATTTCCGCTCTAATCTGTTCTGCCTCGTTGTCGGCAAAATAGATTAAAGTCAAATCATAGCCCGATTGTGCAAGACAATCTGCTACTGCTCTTCCGATACCTCTTGTACCGCCTGTGATTAATGCTGTTTTCATATTTTTTTAGGAACAAGTTACGAGAAAAGGAGTAAAGAACGTTGCCACAGCCTTTTATTTACTCATTACTGATTACTCATTACTCATTACTCATTACTGATTACTCATTACTCATTACTCATTACTCATTACTCATTACTCATTACCTGTATTTATTTGTCCTTTAAAATTGGTTTTGACTGCTGCTGAAATTTGAGCGTTTCTTCATACGAATCGTGAATAGATTTTTTCAGATTTGAGGTTGAAATGCCCATTCCATAAGGGAAGTAAAAAACCTGCACGCCAAGTTCTTTCAGATAATCATATTTTCCAAACCAGTCATCGCCCACAACAAAAGCATCAATATTGAGTTTTTTGACCGTTTCAGAGTGGTCGAGTGTGTGTTGTGGAATTACCAAGTCGGGCGTTTTTAGTGCCTCAATTATGTGCAGCCTTTCGTCAAAAGGGATAGCGGGTTTCGCCTTGTACGACATTACCAATTCGTCAGTGCTGACGCCAACAATCAAAATATCGCCCAAACTGCGTGCGTAATTTATCATTCGCAAGTGGTTGTAGTGGAACAAATCGAATGTTCCAGACGTATAAACAATCGTCTTATTGTTAAACATAATGCGGTTTTTTGTATTATATTTTGTAACTTTTTCGGAGTTTTATTTCAAAAGCGCAAAGGTAATATTTTTTTTTCGTTAAGAAACATTTTTTTTGGATTTTTTTACTACCTTTGCCTCACTTTTTTTAAATGTTTATACCTTTATTACGAATGCACAACTAAAATTGTGTAAAATAATAATGTTATATCTTCTTTGCGGCTTTCCGCCTTTGCGTCTTTGCGTTATAAGAAATATATTTTTGAACGCAAAGACGCAAAGGCACAAAGACGCAAAGTATTACATCAATAATTTTATTTTATTGCATTTATTTTCAGTATTTGTAACAGAAAAATAATTTTATGTTCAAAAAAATAAAAAATATTTTCAAAGGTTTTTCTTCAAAAGAGAGCAAAATTTTTACCTTTTTACGGGCGCAAGTAACGTCCCAAATGGCGACTGTTGTTGATAACGTAACGGCTTTTTTGTTGAAAAAATCACTCGATATTTTCAAAGTAAAATCAATAGACTTTTTTTTCGGGAGGCTTGAGGGCTACGTTTTTTCAACGATTGTAGGACAAATTCTCGGCGGTTTTTTCGTCTGTTTTATGAATTGGAAATGGTCGTTCAAAAGCAAAACCGTAAAATTCCGCTATATTCTTGTCAAATTTTTTCTCGTTTGGCTCGGCAGCCTGTCGCTAAACACCTATTTTACGTTTTTGCTCACAGAATGGCTTAAAGAAAACCGCTGGCTTATAAAACTGCTCGGCGCAAATTCCGATGACGTTTTTATCTTCGCAAAACTCTTTGTAGCACTGATTGTCGGCTTTTTTTGGAACTATACAATGTACCGCCGTTTTGTCTATAAAGACCTCGCAATAGATAAATTTTTTCAACGAGTTTTTAAGAAAAAATAATTATCTTTGTACTCTAATTATAAACCATAAATTTAATAAAATTATGAAAAAGTTATTTTTATTTTTGCTAATTATTCCATTTTCAAGTCTGTGGTTGCAGGCGCAAACTGTTGATATTGAAATGGTTAAAGTTATTGCGCCGGGCGATACAAAACCTTTCCAAATTGGAAAGTA
The DNA here is from genome assembly GCA_031260925.1 of Prevotellaceae bacterium. GTDB lineage: Bacteria > Bacteroidota > Bacteroidia > Bacteroidales > Paludibacteraceae > F0058. Next base: position 3,187 of record JAISKN010000307.1, read on the forward strand.
CGAAGTTACACAGGCACAATGGGTTGCCGTTATGGGCAACAACCCCTCACAATTTAAGGGAGATAATTTGCCTGTTGAAAATGTAAGTTGGAACGATGTGCAGGAGTTTATTAAAAAACTCAATGCCAAAACAGGCAAAAAATACCGATTGCCTACCGAGCCTGAATGGTATCTGGCATCTATTGGCGGAAATGCGGGCTTGCAGCAGATTACCAAACCGAAATATTCGGGCAGCGAAAACATTGACGCTGTGGCTTGGTATAGCAAAAATTCCAAAAAAACCACTCACGCTGTTGGGACAAAACAGCCAAACCTTCTGGGAATTTTCGATATGAGCGGCAATGTGTATGAATGGTGCAGCAATCTGTTTGACAATACAAATGAATATGCGGCGCGCGGCGGCAGTTGGTTTAACGAGCCTGCATTCTGCGAAGTTTCGCACCGCAACCACGCACCTGCCAATATGCGCGCAATGCACATTGGCTTTCGGCTGGCATCAGAAATTGAAACAGCAACAGAAAAACCGCAGCAGCCCCGCAAGTACAAATTAACGCTGAAAGCAAATCCCGAAAATGCAGGTGCAACCACAGGCAGCGGCGAATATCTTGCCGATAAAGACGTTGCGATAACGGCAACCGCTAATGAAGGGTGGAAGTTTGTAGAGTGGGAAGGCATAGGCAAAGCGAGCGCGACAAACTACAAAATGCCTGCCCGCGATATAACTTTAACGGCAATATTTGAAAAAGAGGAAATTCCGCAAACTCCGCAAGTTGCAGTAATTCCGCAGAAGCCGAACCCAACTCCGCCAGACAAACCAGAAATAAAACCCGAAACGCCGACAACACCTACAACGCCAAAAACTCCGACAACATCTGCAACTCCGCAAGGCGCAGGCGAAGAGGAAAATATGCTGATAAAACTTATTCGCGAGCGGGAAAAATTTCCTTTGAAACTGTTAATGCCTGTGCCTGACGTTGCAGAATTGTTTATGAACGGAAAAGAGATTGCTGAAATTGATTGGCAAGGTTGTTTTGTAAAAACAGGTATGATGACTGCAAAACTTTTAAAAGTATGGAAAGATTTGATAAATACTGAATACAGTTATTATAAATTTACATTGACAGACGAGGGCAAGAAATATATTGTTTCTGACACAGAAAACGGCGACTATCTTGTTGGCGCTGATTTAAAAGGGGTGTGGAAAAAAGATGAACATAGCGATAAATATGACGGACTTGATGGGCAAAACAAGTATCAGGGAACAGCATACGCGGGTACGGCAGATTTGTATGAAATTGTAGAAATTATACCTGACAAAAACACGCCAAGCGCGGAAGACTTGAAACAATGGAATTTGCCGTACAAATATATGAAATCTTATACAATACGCTGGACTGCGCATTTAACAGAGCGTTCGCCGTTTATGTGCAATTTAGGTTATGCAGGCAAATATGACCCGAATAATGGAAAGTATAATTGGAAAACGACAGTTACGCTTGTTATTGATGCCAATGACGATAAAAATGAAATAAAAGTATTGGAATATAAAACTACTTATGCTTTTTATTCCGGGAAAAAGTAACTGTTTATAAGTAATTCACAAAAATTAATGTTATACTTTTTATCTGGATTGCTTCGCTTTGCTCGCAATGACGGGCAACGGTTGTCGTCATTGCGAGGTATTCCGAAGCAATCCATAAATATTACATAAAAATATTTGTATTACTTACCGCTAAAAAACGAGTTCAAGCATCATTATTTGGTACATAAATATCATTAAATCGTAAATAAATTGAATTATCAGCAAGCAATAGACTTTTTATATGCCCAAGCCCCGATGTTTCAGCAAGTTGGGGCGAAGGGCTACAAAACAGGTTTGGAAAATACTCATTTTCTTGACTCGCATTTTGGTTTTCCGCACAGGCACTACCGCACAATTCACGTTGGCGGCACAAATGGCAAAGGCTCGGTTTCGCACCTTTTGGCAGCAATTTTGCAGAGCGCGGGCTACAAAGTCGGGCTTTACACTTCGCCTCATCTCAAAGATTTTCGGGAACGAATTAGAGTTAATGGCAAGATGATTTCAAAGCAGAAAGTTTCGGCTTTTATCGCTAAAAATCAGCAACTTATCACCGAAATCAACCCATCGTTTTTTGAAATCACAACCGCTTTTGCCTTTAAATATTTTGCGGAACAAAATGTTGATTTTGCCGTTGTGGAGGTCGGTTTAGGCGGTCGTTTGGACTGCACAAATGTAATTTCGCCGCTGCTGTCCGTCATCACAAATATTTCGCTAGACCACACCGATATTCTTGGCGACACTTTGGGCAAAATCGCCGCCGAAAAAGCAGGCATCATCAAGCCCAAAACGCCCGTGATAATCGGCGAAACACAAGCCGAAACAGAGCATATTTTCAGAGAAAAAGCGGCAGAAAACGGCGCGGAAATAATTTTTGCCGACCAAGAGTTTTCTCGCAGAGAACGCAAAGATGAACGCGGAGAACGCAAAGAAAAAAATGAAATTTATTGCGAATTTCAAGAAAAAAAATCTCTGCGCTCTCTGCAAAACCCTCTGCGACCTCTGCGTGAAATTTCCTGCGAACTAAAAGGCATTTATCAACAAAAAAATCTGAAAACCGTTTTGGCAGCGGTGGAAAAGTTGCAAAAAATGGGCATCAAAATCACGAAAAAAAGCCTGAAAAACGGTTTGGAAAACGTGATTTCGCTCACAGGCTTGCAAGGTCGTTGGCAGATTTTGAGCAAAAACCCGACTGTTGTTTGCGACACAGGACATAATCAGGGCGGAATTTCGCAAGTTGTTGAGCAGATTTCGCAGCAGAAATTCAACACTTTGCACATAATTTTCGGTATGGTAAATGACAAAAAACCTGACATCGTGCTAAATCTTTTGCCAAAAAATGCCAAATATTATTTCACCAAAGCGCAACTTCCACGCGCCCTGAACGAAAATATTTTACAAGCAAAAGCCGCCGAATTTAACCTAATCAGCAATGCCTATCAGTCTGTAAAACAGGCAATTAAAGCCGCCAAAAAAGCCGCCGACAAAGACGATTTTATCTATATCGGCGGCAGCACTTTTATTGTGGCGGAAGCGATTTGAATAGTTATTAGAGTGTAGAGTTTAGAGTTTAGAAAAATAGGTTTTCCCAAAATTCTAAACTCTATACTCTAATAACTACACTCTAAATTCAAAGTTCTACCACAAATTCTTTCAGTTTTTCGTTTCTCATTGATTTTGGTACGGAGTTTTCAACGATTTCTTTGACCGCACTCAACATTGCTTTTCTTAAAAAATCTTTGCGGACAATCAACGAAACTTCGCGCACAGCAGTGATGTCTTTCAATATTCTGAGATTGTCCTGTTTTTCCTCAGGCAAACCCATTGCGTACATTTCGGGGATAATAGTAATGCCGCCGTTGCCGTCAATTACGCGCAGCAAAGTATCAATGCTGCCAGCCTCAAAACGTGCGAGGGTTTTTCCGTTTTCGTATCTTTTGAGTTTGCACAGCCGCTCAATTTGTCCGCGAAAACAGTGTTCTTCCTCCAAAAGCCAAAGGTTTTTTGCCTCAATTTTGTCTAAATCAATCTCTTTTTCGCTGTAAAGTGCATCATTTGGCGAAACATAAGCATAAAATTTTTCGTAATAAACAGGCAATTCAGTGAAATTTTCATTGTTTATCGGTCCTGCCAAAATTCCGCCGTCAATCGTGCTGTCAGCGAGTTTTTCGAGCAGTTCAGAAGTCGGCGTTTCCCTGATAATCAACTCGACATTAGGAAATTTCTCGTAATTTTTGCTTAAAAGTTGCGGCACAAGATACGCTGCAACGGTCGGAATTACGCCAATATGAAATTTGCCAAAAAGCGTTGTCTGTTCATCATCAACGATATTTTTTATTTGACTGAATGATTTTAGCGAAAGCCGCGACTGCGCAATAATATGTTTGCCTATTTCGGTCGGCTCGATTGGGTGCTTGGAGCGGTCAAAGATTTTAACGTTCAACTCGTCTTCCAAACGCTGTATCATAGTGCTGAGCGTGGGTTGAGTTACAAAACAGAGTTCCGCTGCCCTTGCAAAATGCCGCACTTCATCAACGGCAACAAGATATTCAAGTTGTTGTATGTTCATTTTATTTAGAGTTTAGAGTTATAAAAATGCAAATATACATTTTTTTTTGTTGAGAAAAAAATATTTTGTAACTTTGCAAAAAATAATTTTAATCTCAATGTTTATGAAAACACTTAAAACTCTTTTATTTGCGGCAATCGTAATTTTTACTGCAAGTTGTGGTAATTGCGATTGTATGCCGCCGCCAGAGCCACTCGACAGTGCAAACACTCAAATTTTGCTCGTTCAGGTTGATTACACAACTAACACTTTGGTAAGCGGGAAAACATTATATTTTGAAAGTTTCGCGCCAAATTTCACCGTTGCCGCCGACTATAAAAGTCCAGGAGACTTCGGGTACATCAAACTTTTTTACTCCGAAATCAACGAAATGATTTTTTACGGAGATATAATATGGATGGGCTGCGGCGGTATTCATTTTCCAACAGAATGGACACCTGCTGTCAATTTTTCAGGCGTTCCTACTGATGATTTACGTTTTCCACAAAACGGTTTTGATACAATTTACAACAATGAAAATCAGGAATTTGGTTTTCCAGAAGAAGGATTTAATGCTGCTTGGTGTCAGGCGCAATCTTTGCAAATTGTAAGAAATTATTTACAGGCAAACCCCGAAGAAAAAGTTAAGGTTTATTTCTATATGCCAAGTGTTGGCGTGGGCGACCCTGCTGACTGGAAATGGATTTTTATCTTGCGCAAGACTAACGAAAATCAACCTCAAACCTGCGAATATGAAAATCCGCTGACAGATTTGGCTTGGCTTGCAGAAATTTATGATAATCTGTCCGTAGGGAACAGTCAATTTACAAGCATTAGTCAGGTTAATTATTCTGGCGGTGTCGGCTTTTTTGTAAATTATGGAATGGCTTTGGATGATTGCGGCATTTTTTACGATTGTGCAGGAAATAAGGTGTGCCATACCTGTATGATGGAAAATACCTGCAATAATTTGAATATTGATTGGCAAAATTCAATCACGCTTTGGCAAGGCGGCGATTTTTGCGATATTCTTAATGGTCAAAGCATTGCGCAAGCATCGTTTTTGATAAATCAATTTTTTCAGCAGCAGGCATTAACAACTCGCCCTGCAAATGAACTTTTTACAGATGAACAGAAAATAGAAGAGTTTGTTGCTTGGCTAAACGGTTTTGACTGCATCACAAATGCAGAAACCGTTTGCGTGTCGTGTGTTTATACAAACCCGCCTAAAAGCGAAATTAGCATTACATACACTCATTTTGGACAAACAAGCACTTATATTGTTGATATATTAATGACTGATATTCCTCAATTTGCAGGAGTTCATACAGAATAAATATAATTTTAAAAAAAAAATCAATATGGTAATAGAATTAAATGCAAAAAAGCAGCACGCATTTAATTAAACATTAACCATTGACCATTGACCACTAACCACTAAATGACAGACAACTTTGATATAAGAAAACAAATTTTAGACAGCGACAAAGACGTAGAAAAGGCTTTGCGCCCGCTTTCTTTTGGCGATTTTCGCGGGCAGGACAAGATTGTTGAAAACCTCTCAATTTTTGTAACCGCAGCCAAAATGCGCGGCGAGTCGCTTGACCACGTTTTACTTCACGGTCCGCCGGGGCTTGGCAAAACTACACTTTCAAACATTATCTCAAATGAACTCGGCGTAGGGTTTAAAATCACTTCCGGTCCTGTGCTCGACAAGCCCGGCGATTTGGCTGGCTTGCTCACAGGTTTGGAAAAAAATGACGTGCTTTTTATTGATGAAATCCACCGTTTAAGTCCCATTGTTGAGGAATATCTCTATTCTGCAATGGAAGATTTCAGAATTGACATAATGATTGACAAAGGTCCGTCTGCGCGGTCAATTCAGATTGATTTAGAGCCATTTACGCTTATCGGCGCAACCACCCGCAGCGGTTTGCTAACATCGCCTCTTCGGGCGCGTTTCGGCATCAACTGCCATTTTGAGTATTATGACGAAAGCGTTTTGCGGGGAATAATCTTGCGTTCCGCCTCAATTCTCGGCACAAAATGCTCGCAGGAGGCGGCGCGGGAAATCGCGCTGCGCTCACGGGGAACGCCGCGTGTGGCAAACGCGCTTTTGCGGCGCGTGCGCGACTTTGCGCAGGTGCGCGGCAACGGCGAAATTGACCTCGAAATCTCCAAATATTCACTCGAAGCACTCAACATTGACAAATACGGACTTGACGAAATAGACAACAAAATTCTGCTGACAATTATAGACAAATTTCGCGGCGGTCCTGTCGGCTTAACCACGATTGCCACTGCACTCGGCGAAGATGCAGGCACAATCGAGGAAGTTTATGAGCCGTTTTTGATAAAAGAGGGTTTTATCAAACGCACGCCGCGCGGACGCGAAGTAATGCCGCTCGCATACGAACATTTGGGCAGAATCCGCGAAGCAAGGCAAAATGAACTTTTTTAGAAATAAGAAGTTAGAAGTTAGTTAGGAGTTATAGAAGTTATAGGAGTTAATTAGGAGTTAGGGAATGAGTAATTCATCATTTACAATTTAATGATTATATATGTGATACCTGAAAGGGCTGAATGCCCAGTATATTTAAGCCCAATGCGTAAGCGTTGGGGGTAAAATTAAATTCCAATGCGTAAGCGTTGGGGGGTAAAATTGCAAAACTAAATCCCAACGCTTACGCATTGGGCTAACATATAACGCATTTTCAATGCTTTTTAGGTACAACATACAGCATTCATAATTAGGTATTACATACGATATTCATTTAAAATTTACAATTTACAATTAAATGAAGTTACAGGATAAATATAAAAATATAATTGACTGGTTTAATAAAAATCAGGGAACGCAGGAAACGGAATTACATTATAAGACTGATTTTCAACTACTTGTAGCCGTAATTCTTTCGGCGCAATGTACCGACAAGCGCGTAAATCTGGTTACGCCCGCGCTGTTTGAAAAATTCCCCGATGTTTTTTCAATGGCAAAAGCAAGTGCGGAAGAGGTTTTTGAGTTCGTAAAATCGGTGTCGTATCCAAACAACAAATCGAAACATTTGGCAAATATGGCAAAAATGGTTGTTGAGCAGTTTGGCGGGAAAATTCCGAGTGATGTTGATTTGCTGCAAACACTGCCCGGTGTCGGCAGAAAAACCGCCAATGTAATGGTTGCCGTTCTGTATAATCAGCCGAGAATGGCGGTTGATACGCACGTTTTCAGAGTGGCGCGCAGAATAGGGCTTTCCACAGGAAAAACTCCGTTACAGGTTGAAAATGAACTTGTTAGCAATATCCCGCAAAAAGATATTCCAAATGCACATCACTGGCTTATTTTGCACGGTCGCTATGTTTGCACCGCACGAAAACCAAAATGCGAAAGTTGCGGAATTGCCGAATGGTGCGATAAAAAAATGAAATATTTACAAATAATAATAATGGTTTTTGCATTGAATTTTGGACTTAATGCGCAGACCTACAAAGGCGAGGAGATAATTGTCGGCGTAAAAGGCGGCGTTGCTCTTTCGTCAGGCTCATTTGTTGAGCCAAACAATTCGCGCCCCGAACAAAATGCCTGCTATCACCATTTGGGCGGTTTCGGCGGATTGGCGTTTCGTTATTCGGGCGAAAAATACCTTGCAGTGCAGGTTGAGGCAAACTTTATGCAGCGCGGCTGGCGAAGTTACAATGATTTTTCGCGCACATTCAACTATGTGGAAATTCCGCTTTTGGCGCACGCTTTTTACGGCGCAAAGGGGTTTCGGTGGTTTGTAAATTTTGGACCCGAAATCTCATTTTTAGTGAATGAAAGTCAGTGGGGCGCAGCCGACACCGTTTATATGTCCGAGCCTGTCAAAAGCCGTTTTGACTACGGACTTTTGGTCGGCACAGGCTTTGAAATTCACACCAAAGCGGGCATTTACCAACTCGAAGGCAGATATGAATTTGGCTTTGGCGATGTTTTCAGCGCATTGCCCTCCGACACTTTCCGCCGTTCCGCAAACAGAAATATAACGCTCACTTTTGGCATTTTGTTTAATTTAAAGAAGTACAAATAATGACACAAAACTCAATAATGCAGGTCTGTATTTGTATTCTTCTCTACCAAGCGATGCAATCCTAACGGATTGCGGTGCAAATGCACATCATTCCGTAGGAATGAATCGCTCGGTAGAAATTAAGTATCACATTTTCAACGCATTCCGTAGGAATGCAACCCGTTATTTGCAGAAATTAAAAAAAAATATAAATATTTTTGAAAATAAGAACAATATTTAAAAATAATTATTACCTTTGCCGAAAATATTTTTAAAAGATTAAAAAAAACATTGTTTTTTATGAAATCTTATATTTTAAAATATTTGTCGCGGCGGGTTGAATATCTTAATACCTTTCAAAGAGTTTATCTGCCGACTTATAATTCAAACATTTTATTTGATAATTTTTTTGCTGCGCCATACGCTTGTTTGGTGCGGTTTTATTTTTGCTATGGTATAATATTTCCGCGTTCTGGCACCTGTTTGCCCTTTACTTGTTTTTATGTTTTGCAGAAAAACAAGTAAAGGGTTAGATTTCAAAAAGTAATACAATACTTTTATTAACAAAATATTTAATCTAAAAAAAATAATCTAAAAAATAACCAGTATGAAAAAATATATATTTTTAATAATAATAGCACTCTGTTCGTGGACATATTCCACAGGACAAATCAGGTTAACATTCGATAAGGAAGTTGGTTGCAGGGTTGTTTCGGAAGAAGACCTTAAAGCATCACTCCTTTTTATTGAGGACATTTCAAGTTCTTACTGCCTTATGGTTTGTGAGGGCAGCACAGTAACTTTTTCGTTAGAAAATTTTGGTTCAACGAATGCTTTATCTAATGTAGTTTCTACAAATTGGCAGGCTACAGGCGGCAACATTTTGACCTCTTCTTTGTACAGCGCTACCGTGCAATGGGGAAACGAACAATCTGGCAGCCTGAATGTTACAATAAAAATGTCTGACGGCACAAAAAAAAATCGGACATATTGCGTAGACATTATACCATCGCCAAGAGGCACGATAGATATTCTTGGAGGCACAAAAAACAATTATAGATTCTGCAAAGAAACAGAACTTTATTTTTCGTATAATGATGAAAACGATGAAAGTCCTGCAATGAATTATTTATGGGTTTTTGATGACGGCACTTTTTCCTCTGAACAAAATCCCGCTCACACCTATCATGAAGCGGGTAATTACAGAGTTCGTCTAACAGTTACAAACGAATGTAATTGTTCTTCTGAATTTATTCAGATAATAACAATTCTTGAAAATAGACCAGTCAATATTTTATGTCCTACTCTCACTTGTGAGGGTAGAACAGAAACATACAGAGCAGAAAAAACGGAATGCGGATTAGGCTGGAAAGTAGAAGGAGGCAGAATTGTGAATGCAAAAGATGATTTTGTTACTGTCGAATGGATTGACTCTCACTATTTATCAGATAACGGATACGGAATACTCTATTATATAGATAGATGTTCGCCTTGCCAAGAGTGGCAGGCGATAAAAATTCCTGTTTTGCCTTTAACTGCAACAATCAAAGGAGACGAAGTTATCTGTATTGATGAGCAGACAAAGTTTAGCCTGCCTCAGTGGGCTACTACCGATTACCAATGGTCTATAATACATGGCAACCCATCATCTGTAGATATAGTGTATGGCGACCAGCGCAATGAAGTTTTTTTAACTTTAAAAATGGCTATGACTGTTGTGTTGGAGTGTGTTTACACAAACACGATTGAAAACTGCGGCGGGCGTGCCGAAATTACAATTACCGCTCAAGATAAAACAAATATTTCGGGCAGTGATAAACTTTGTAAAAATTCCTCTGCCGTATATTCGCTTAGCAGTTATAATGGCGGAAGAGTAAAGTGGTTTGATATAACAGGAAATGATGAAACCCTGCTAAATGGTAATGCAGGAACAGTTAATGTTGTATTTGACACACCTGGAATTCATATCATTAGAGCCGAAGTTGACGGACAGTGCAACCCTGACCCTTTTATAGTAAATGTTTATAGTATTGATACTCTGCCTCAGGTAACTATTGACGGTTTAGATGAGGTATGTCCAAACGTACCTGTTCCCTATACTATTGTCGGCACTGTTCCATCAAATATGGTAGCGGTGTGGAGTGTAACAAACGGCGCAATAACAGGCACAAACAGGGGAAGTATGGTCAATATTGTGTTTGACGGCAATAGTTCAAATTATACAATTTCCGTACATTTTGAACTTCTTGCAGAGCCTCATTGTCTGTCTTCCGAAAGTATTACATTTAATGTTGTAAAGAAAAATTTTGATAATATTTCTATTGTAAATCTTTCGAGTTCAGACCCTGCTGATTTTAACTTCTGTTCGAGTACGGTAAGCCATATTGCAGGAAATATTCCCTATGAATATGAATCTGTACAATGGCAGTTGTACCCAAACTATCTTGGAAATATTTCATCTACCGAACATTATTACATCAATGTAGGTATGGATGTAAATATAGCGTGGAATAATGTTGCGGCAAATTCTACCGGCGTGATAATAATGATAGTGCGAATGTGCGAACAATATGATACGATAGTGCAGGTTGTTAATTTAAACCCTGTACCTGTATTATCTTGGACAAATGTTCCAACAGAAACCTGTTCAGGAGTGCCGTTTAATGTAACATTAAATTCATCGATGAATTTAAGCGGCGCAACAATAGTATGGTCTGCAGGTGGTCGAACTATTGCAACTACACAACCTGCTGACGGCAACGCTTTTACTCAGGCATTAACTCTCAGTAATCTTACTAATACTAATATGACGCAAACCATAACGGCAAAAGTATTTAATGGCAATGTTTGCAATCTTGTAGATGCTTTTACTACAATTACGGTAAAGCCTCAGCCTGACATTAATGTTGATTTCCCGCATATAAGTTCATTCTGTACAGCGGCTGACATTGATGTAACCTTACACGCAACAGTTCAGAATAGTTTAACAATAACATTACCCAACGGTATTAAATGGTATAAAAACGGAAATATAGTTGGAATTGGCACATCGTTAACTGTTTCGGATTTTGGAACGTATTATGCTGTTGCTACTTCACAAAATGGTTGTAGTACCCAATCGCGTTATATTTATATTACACAAATGCAATGCGGAGGTGGAACTTCAGGAGGAAATTGCCCGCCTGCGCCGACAGACCACATAACAGCAGATATTACAGAGTGCAATACAATAGGCGTAACTGTTCAAAATTTATACGCCAGTTCATATTGGGAGTATGATATAGATAATATCTCTATTAGTTCATCAAACGGAAATACTTTCAACTTTACAGCATCAGAACCAGGTAGATACTTCTTTACATACCATTATTCTTATGAAACAGGTTGTTGGGGAGCAACTACTTTAGAGGACGTAATAGTGCCGTATAAAGCCGTATTACGCTATGAGGTAACTTGTAACGAAAGCGAATATTTAGTAACGCTGTATAATGACTCGCCTTTTGTACCAGGGTTTGAACCTGATAATGTAATATTTTCTCTTCCTGGCGGAACAATTATTTCTACCAATGGAACAACAAGTATTACATATTCTCTACTGCCTGGAACATACCATGCAAAAATGGAAATCAGCATAGCAGGCTCTACTCTCTTTCAGCCCTGTACCAAAGAGTTTGATATTGTACTCGAAGACCTGCCTGCGCCAACATTTACTTTGGAAAACAACAGCGCGTGTCCCGAGAATCCTATTTATCTTAGACCGAATGTTATTAACCCAAACAGTACATATTTGTGGACTATAAAAGACCAAGTAGATAATGAGTTTGCCACTAACAGTCTGACAGAGTTTGACTTTATGCCTGGCTTAACAAATTCAGATTATAGAATTACTCTGACAGAAACCAATCAATATGGTTGCTCTGCAACAAGTGCATATCAACAGGTTCATATTTATGATAATGGCATTCCAGGTAGAGTAAGAGTTGAGAGTAGCAGCAGTTTTACAGAGTGCGCAGGCAATTCTATTTTACTGTCTGTTTCTTCTATCCCAAATAACATTCTTGGTTCATATTATCAGTGGATGAATGGCAGTAAAGAATTGGCGGGAGAAAACAGTTCAAGCGTTGCCGTAACCACTACAGGCAGTTATTGGGCAAGGCTCACAACAGTATATGGTTGCCAGAATAATACGCTGCCTGCTGTTAATGTGCTGTTTACCCCAGTGCCTGAGGTGCGCATAGATGCCCCGACAGGTATTTGCCAGGGCAGCGAAGCAACATTGCAGGGTTATATTATTGGTGATATTGCCAATATAGAGTACCGCTGGACTAAAGGCAGTGTTGTATTAAAACCGTGGACATCAGGCAGCAATCCTGCAAATCTCAGTATAACGGTAAGCACTGCCGGTACATATACTTTGGAAGTAAAAGACCTCGTTTCAAACTGTACTAACAGCGCATCGCATACGCTAACAGTAAGTTCTACACCTGCTGCGCCGACTTTGAGTTATCGTTTTCTGTCCCGCAGTCCATACACGGTAGAGATTACCGCAAGCCACCCAGATAACGGCGCTTTTACATGGAGTAATGGAATGAACGGAGCAACTGTTGTTGTAACCAGCGGCGGAGCATATCAGGTAAGATTTACCTCTGAATTCGGCTGCGATATTACAACCTCGATAGATGTTCCGCGGCATCCAGATGAGTATATGTGGATATTTCCAAAAGGGTGCTATACTTTCTGCGATGGCGACAATATCCGAATTTTAGGACCGTCAGAAAATAATATATTCTCTTATTATGCATGGCTGTGGAATTATCATCCTGACCAATGGGAATATAACAATATAGTAAGCGACTACTATATTTATAGAGACGGTACATACAATTTGGAACTTGAAATAGAAGACCAAACAGGAAATAGAATCTCTTCAACCAGCGGCAATATGGATGTGCAGTTTATAAAGTGTCCTGATTGTGATATAAAAGCGCAACTTTTTGTACAGGAGAAAGTAGAAAAAACCTATATATATTATATAATTCAATTAGACGTTTATAACAATTCGCCGTATGATTTGAGTTTGGACTTTTCGTCATATTTTTCTCCGGCAGACGGCTATTATGTTCCAAGCGGCGGTACAGTAACTGCGGGCAATACGGCATCATTTATATTACAGTTTATACCATTTAACCCTGACCTTCGCTCAACAATTATCAGAATAGACGGTGCCAATGCAAAAAACTATAAATATCATTGCACATACAATATTCAGTATGAGTTAATACGTGGAGCGCGTGCTAACGGACCATACCACGTTCCTGCACATAAGCCGACAGAGCAATCTGTTAACGAAAGCGCAGTGATTTTTGGAGTGATGCCAAATCCTGCAAGAGAGCAGATAGATATTAACTATTTGCTTGAAGACAAGTCTGCTGCCGAAGTATATATCTATGATATGCAGGGCAAAAAGTTATGGACAGGCTCTAATCAAAACGGCGCGGCAACACACTCTGTAAATATTTCTACTTGGACACAGGGTTATTACATTGCCGTACTGCGCAGCAACGGACAAATTATTCGCCAGCAAATTTTTGCTAAACAGTAATGCCGATAAAAAAAACGTAACAGGTTTCCAAAAACCTGTTGCGTTTCTAAAAGCAAATAATCAAACATTAATTTAAAAAAAATCAATAGCACCTCTCATTTTCCCCTCAAGGAGAACGCCAAGTTCCCCCTGAGGGGGTTAGGGGGCTAAAAACAAGTCCCCCCTGAGGGGGTTAGGGGGCTTAAAAAAACAAATACATTATGAAAAAAAATTACATTTTAATACTGTCTTTGATAGTTTCACTGTCTATTACCGCACAAACCACTGAATACAAATGGCAATGGGCAAAATCAGGCGGCACGCCAATTTTTAACACATACTCTAATCCTACTTCGCAAACGCCTCTTTATCCAAAGATGGAGCAGGTCAAATATACATTTGTTGATAAAAACGACAATATATATTTTGGAGCGCAGATAGGCGGCGGCGATGAACCGCATTACTATGCAATGTTTAATGGACAGCCTGTCAGCACTAATAATATGTATAATTCAAACGGTAATATTACTTATACTGATGTTTTTATCGCCTCTGTTGATTGCGATGGAAATTCCCGTTGGAATTATGTGGTAGGTAGCCGTGATACGGATTTTATAAATGGTATGGGAATGGATACATTAGGAGGGGTTTATGCTGCCATTGATGTAAGTCCTTTTGATGAAACATTTTTTGGCAATAACGATACAGTGTTATATGCCAATATTAATGGTCCTATGGAAAATAAAGTTTGCCACTATAATGTAACAATACTAAAACTTGATACATTAGGAAATTTTCAGTGGATTCACCAGCCGGAAGGTGTATTGCCAACGGGCGTAATTGACGGCTCGCATTGTTTTATTTTGGGGTTTGCAGTTGAGCCTGACGGCAATATACATTTACTGCTTCAAAATTATATGCCGCAAACTTTTGAGAACGGGCAGGTAGTAATAGACGATGCAATGCTGGCGCAATCAGATATGATGGTAATGAAATACAACAGTTCGGGGCAGTTTCTTGGAGTAGTTCATCTGCCTGTACATGATTTAAAAAGCATATATGAAGAAAATCCATTTTACTTTAAATATTCTGTTGCCGCAAATTGTTATTACCTTGCAGGAAGACCTGCTTATCTAAGTCGTGCTATTATTGCAGGCGATACTGTTTATGGAAACGGGTATTATAGTCCAAACATTTATACTGATGCAGAGAGTTATGTAGCAGCCTTTGATGCAAATACAGGCAATCATAAATGGCATCATATTGGGAAGCCTGGAATATCCATTAATGGAACTACTAATGGGATATCTGCAAGTGTTATGTATTCTGTAGATACAGACCAGGTAGGAAACATATATGTCAATACAATTGCCAGGGAGTTTGAAGCAAATTCTGTTTCAGATTCAGCAAAATATCGTACTATAAAAATATCGCCTGTTGGATACATTGTATGGAGTTATAATAGCAGTAAGAAAGTAGACCAACGTGATGTATTGGTATGGAATAATAATGAAATATCTGGTTTTGGAAATATTGAATATTTGTATATTGATGGACAAATGAAGCCTGCATATTTAACAAAACAAAGTGAATGGATTATATCAAGACACTCAGCAAGCACTGGTACGCAGTTAAGTTATGATACTTGGCTTAGCGAACCATACAATAACGGCATAACTGCTTACACAAACTCGCCCGTATGCGGCGCAGTAGATTTGCACGGCAACTATGTCTTTGGCGGTGCAATAGGCACTAAGTTTTATCTCGGCGCAGACTCTACCATACTGCTCGAAAACAGCGGGTCAATGAAAGATGCAGACTTCTGGATAGGCAAATACGGTCAATACACCTGTTCAGACCCTATAGAGCC